>CASEMM010000146.1 GCA_949289095.1 uncultured Eubacteriales bacterium
GGCGGCTTCCGCGCTCCGCGGCGGCGGACTGCTCGTTTCCAACGACGCCGACCGTTCCCGCGCAGCCGTACTGCGGGAGAACATAGTTGCCGCGGGATATGCGAACGTCGTAGTCACGAGCCGCAGGGCGGAGGAACTGCCCGAGGTGTTCGGCGGAGCGTTCGACGTCGTGATAGCGGACGCGCCGTGCTCGGGCGAGGGGATGATGCGCAAAGAGCCGCAGGCGGCGTTCGACTGGTCGCCGAAGAATATCGCGGCGTGCGCGGAGCGTCAGCGGCGCATACTGCTTGCCGCCGACAAGTGTCTCCGAGAGGGAGGACTGCTCGTGTATTCCACGTGTACGTTCTCGCGCGAGGAGGACGAGGACAACGCGCTGTTTATGCTCGGAAGAGGGTATGAAGAAGTGCGCCCGTCCGCTCCGTTTTTGTTCCCGTATGCCTGCGAGGCAGGGTATAAATTCTATCCGCATGAGTTCCGCGGCGAGGGGCAGTATTTCTGCCTCATGAGAAAATGCTCCGCGGGGCACCCCGAAAAGCGAATGCGCTTGCCGTCGGACGCGGGCGGGAGGGAGAAAAACGCGCTCTCTCGCATAATGGATACGGACGGACTGCGTATCGCGCGGACGGGGGATATGCTCTACGCGCCCGCGCTTGCCGGCGACCTGCCGTGCCTGGCGAACGGCGTGTTGCTTGCGACCGTCGAGCGCGACGGACGGCTTACCCCCGCACACCAGGCGGCGACGGCGTTCGGGAAACGCTTCCGCATATCCGCGGATGTTCCGCACGGCGACGGACGGATAAACGCGTACCTGCGCGGCGAGGAGATCGCCTGCGACTGCGCGCCCGGCTGGTGCGCCGTGACATACGGCGGCTATCCCGTCGGGCTCGGTAAAGCATCGGACGGCGTCGTCAAGAACAAATATCCCAAGTCGCTGCGGCGGCGATTCTGAAAACGTTCGCCGCGCCGGCGCGAAAAGAGACGGGGCGAACGCTCCGTCTCCGCTGCCGCGTTTGTACGTTTATTCGTCCCTGTATATCGCGTCCACTATCACGCGCGCGAGTTCGTCCGTCGGAGCGGCGCAGCCGTCGTCCAGCCAGCGCATGGACACGTTGAACAGCATTCCCGCATACAGATAGGGCGCGTATGAAAACTCGTCCGGATATTCGCGCGCGAACATTGCGGAAAAACCGTCGTTGAGAAAGTCGAGATAGAGATATTCGAGCCGTGCTTTGCGTATGAGAGCAAACGGCTCTTTCTGTTCCCTGAATACCGTCAGCACGTTTTTTACGACGTCGATATAGTCCTCGCGGCAGCGCGGATAATAGCGGCGCACGAACATGAATTCCCGCGTGTGCCGTTCGAAATAATATTTTATGACGTCCTCTTTGCGCTTGAAGTAGCGATAGAACGTCGCTCTGCCCACGCCCGCCTTGCGCGCTATGTCGGACACGTTCACGTTTTCGTAACCGTCCGAGTGCATCAGCCTGAACAGCGCCTGAACGATGTACCACCTCGTATATTCGCTTTCGCTCATTTCCATAGACTTTACCGTAAGTTTTCGCGGGACGCGATACACTTTGCGCCCTTTTGTCTTATTCCTGCGGACGGACGCCGCGTTTGCGTCCGCCCCCGTACCTTTGCGCTTGAAACCGCGCGCTTTTTGATATATGATACACTTGTCTCACGGAAAAGTCAACCGAACGGGGACAGCAGCCGCGGGACGATTAAAAAGCAAAGGAGCAAAAAAATGAACGACAGGGATTTCATCGCTTACGAATACAGAAGCGTAAGCGCGAAGGCGGAGGACAAGGCGCGGACGGCGGATATGTATGAGGCGTTCGGCTGGGAAGTGACGGGGGAGACCGCGGGCGCGGGCGGCGTCATATTATCCATGCGCCGCGACAGGCGGACGGAACATAAGCAGGAACTGACGCGCCTCGAACGCAAGGCGGAGGAGCAGGCTGCCGCGCTGCGCCGTCTGAAAGCGTCGCAGACGTCGGGAGCGCGCGTGTCCGCATATATCTTCGGCGTTATCGCGGCTCTCGTTCTCGGAGGGGGAATGGCGCTCGCAATGACGCTGTCCGGAAATACCGCCGCTTTCGTTGCGGGGATAACAGTGGGGTGCGTCGGTATCGTCATGTGCGCGGTTACTTATCCGATATACCGTAAGCTCGCAGACGGAGCGACGAAACGCACTCTTCCCGCGATAGACGACGGCGAAGAAAAGCTCGCCAACCTGCTCGAACAGGGAGACGAACTGCTCCGCATGCGGTAAACCGCGGCGGCGGAAAAAACGGCTGCGCAACCATTGCGCAGCCGTTTTTTCCGCTTGTCTGTAACGATGTTTTCCCTGACGCGTTACCGCTCAACCCACGAACTCGTTTACGAGTTTAACGAACTCGCCGGGGTTTTCCGGATTTATGCCG
>CASEMM010000147.1 GCA_949289095.1 uncultured Eubacteriales bacterium
ATAGGCGTTTCCGCGTCGTCCGAACTGGTGGGACAGAGCAGCACGTCGGAAGGCTCCGCGCTGTTTTCCAAGGATCTCAGCACGATGTCGAACGCGGACGGCGTATTCCCGATAGGGCTTGTACGCGCGTTTGCCATAATAGGTCTGGTGCTTGCGTTCCTCTGCGCAGTGGGCGTGTTCCTCAAAGCGTTGCAGACGGTGCGCATAAAGGGTCTGATCCCCTTTATCTTTGCCGTTGTCACCATCGTGGTGGGCGTTCTCATCGCCGTGTTCTCGTATTCGTTTGCGGCGAGCCTCGGCGGTATCGACGGAGGAGACTTCGTGAAAGCGGGTTATTTCCCGATAGTCGGCATGTACTTCTGCGCGATAGGCACGATAGCGTCGGGAGTTATGATGCTGCTCAAACGCGGATGACGAAAATTCCAAAAACGGCGGAAGGCACGGCTTTCCGCCGTTTTTGATCGCCGTCGGTTTTCGGGTACGGTTCGGTTCTTTGCGCTTGACAGACGGCAGGCGATCGGTTTATAATCACATTATGATACCGGACGGGCAGCTGCTTATCAGGCTGAAAAACGCATACGGAGAGCGGACGGAAGAGATCGTCCGCGGTTTCGGCGTGCGGCGTAAATCCACGTTGCGCGCAAATACGCTGAAAGCGTCGGACGAAGAGATAGCTTTCGCTCTGTCGGAAGCCGGGATCGCTTACGAACGGATCGGCAGCGCGTTCGCCGTGGATCCCGATCATGAAACCCGCGTCCGCGCTCTTCCCGAATACGCGAACGGCAGTCTGTATATGCAGAATCCGTCGTCAATGATCCCTCCGCTCGTTCTCGGTGCGAAAGCGGGAGAAAACATATTGGATATGTGTGCTGCGCCGGGCGGCAAAACGTCGCAGATAGCCGCGCTGACGGGCAACGGCGCGTTTATAACAGCATGCGAAAAGGACAGGATACGCGCCAAAAGACTGAAACACAACCTTACGCTGCTCGGAGTGCGGCGGGTGAACGTCATGCTGACGGATTCGTCAAAGCTCGATCCCGCAATGAAATTCGACCGCATATTGCTGGATGCGCCTTGTACCGGCAGCGGGACGGTTGCGCCCCGCTCTCCCGGAAAGTATTCCGAAAAACTGCTTGCAGGCTGCGTGAGAGCGCAGCGCGCCCTTATAAAACGGGCGGTGACGCTGCTGAAAAAGGGCGGTACTCTCGTGTATTCGACGTGTTCGCTGCTGCCTGAAGAAAACGAGGAGGCGGCGGCGTATGCCGTAACTCTCGGCGCGGAAACTGAGAAAATCGATCTGCGCCCGGAAAGAGCGCGGCTGCTCTGCTGCGGAACGCGCGGGGCGCTGCTTATCGCGCCTGACGAATATTATGAGGGATTTTTCGTGGCGAAATTCGTCGTCGGGTGACGGATAATGTCGGAAAACGCCGCTGCGAAAAAGTGAAACAGATGGACGAAGAGAAATATATACGGACTGACGAACGGACGGACGGCGAGCATGCCGCCGACCTTGCGCCCGGGAACGCGACGGAAGAGCGTGCGAAAGCTCGCCGCGGTTTCCGTACTTTTCTCGCGCATCCCGGCAGGGCCGTTACGGCTGTGATATTCATCGTCGCGCTCGTTTCGATCGCGGCAAGCACGCTGTTCGCGGTGTCGCCGTACGCGTCGTTTCCTCCCGTTTATGCGATTTATGCCGTAGCCGCGCTGTCGCTCGCATGGGCGGCGTTTCTTTCGGCGCGCGGGTTCGGACGGCTGAAAGCCGCCGCTAAGACGCGCCTTGCGAGAAGCGAAAAGTTCGGACGGCTGATGGACGACTATGCGCTGCGCACAACGGTGTTTTCCTTTATATCGTTCGCTCTCGCCGCGCTGTACGCCGTAATGAACGGCGTACTTTCGGTGCTGTATTCTTCCGTCTGGTACGGCGTGACCGCGGGTTACTGGCTGTCACTGTGCGCGGTGCGCATAATCGTGACGGCGGCGGGAGTGCGCTCGGAAAAGTCAGAGGATGTGCGCCGCGCCCGACTGAAAGTGTTTCTCGGCTGCGGTATCGCGCTTATGGTCATGGAGACGACGATGGCGGGCGCGATTACTCTGCGCCTTATTTCGGATATTCCCGTGGCTGGCAATATGATCGCTGCGATATCGTCGGCGGCATATACGTTCGCAAAGGTCATAATGGCGGCGGTCAATCTCGTAAAAGCGGGGAGAATACGCAATCCCGTGGCACAGGCTCTGCGCGCGATAAGTCTTACCGACGCGCTTATGTCGCTTTTCACGCTTGCGACGACGATGATCGCTACGTTCGGAGACGGCACGGACATGATAGGACTTACCGCGTCGCTCGGCTTTTCCGTATGCGCCGCGACGTTAGGCATGGGAGTGTTCATGACTGTCCGCGCTGCGATACTTCTGCGCCGCGGAGAATAGCGTATCTCGCGTATGCGGCGTTTTTCGTCGTATAGTTTCGGCGTATGACTTTCATTCGATAAGAGTATTTGACATGCCCGGGCGCGGACAATATAATATAAACGTATGGAAAAGTCAATGGACGCAAGAAAATTTAACGAAATTACGGCAGAGGGCGGGTATATTGCGGGAGGTTCGCCGGTGCACGGATTCATGCATTCCGCCGCGGCGGAAGCGCGCAGAATAACGTGCGAAATAAACGGCGGATTTCATACGGACGGGGAGCTGCGCGCGCTGTTTGCGGAACTGACGGGCAGCGATCCGGGAGAGGGATTCGGACTCTTTCCGCCGTTTTATACCGATTACGGCAGAAACATAAAACTCGGCAGACGCGTGTTCATAAATTCCGGGTGCTGTTTTCAGGACCAGGGCGGTATAGAGATAGGCGACGGCAGTCTGATAGGGCATCAGGTCGTGATAGCGACGCTGAACCACGATCCCGATCCGGAAAAACGTGCGGGAATGATTCCCGCTCCCGTTAAGATAGGCAGAAACGTGTGGATCGGAGCGCATGCGACGATACTTCCGGGCGTGACGGTAGGCGACGGCGCGATTATAGGCGGCGGCGCGGTGGTAACGAAGGACGTTCCCGCGTATGCGGTTGTCGTCGGCGTTCCCGCGCGGGTGATAAAAAGCGTGAAATGACGCGTCCGTGCGTTCGTGCGCGGAGTTGACATATTACGCCGTTTGACGTATAATCGGACTGTACGGCGGACGAAGCCGTGCGCGGAGGTGGCAATGCCCGATCACATAATCATCCGCGGCGCGCGGGTGCATAATCTGAAAAACATAGACGTGGACGTACCGCTCGGCGGAATAACGGGAATCGCCGGGGTATCCGGTTCGGGGAAATCCTCGCTCGCTCTCGGCGTGCTGTATGCGGAAGGGTCCCGGCGGTACCTCGAATCGCTGTCGACGTATACCCGCCGCAGAATGACGCAGGCGGCGAAAGCGCAGGTGGACGACGTGCTGTATGTTCCCGCCGCGCTCGCGCTTCACCAGCGCCCGGCGGTGCCCGGAGTGCGCAGTACTTTCGGCACGGGAACGGAGCTGCTGAACAGTCTGCGGCTGATGTATTCGCGGCTCGCTTCTCACCGCTGTCCGAACGGGCACTATCTGCCGCCCACGATAGACGTCGCGGCGGGAAAAGAACTTGTCTGTCCCGTATGCGGCGCGGCGTTTTACGCTCCGGGCGCGGAGGATCTTTCGTTCAACAGCGGCGGCGCGTGCAGAACGTGCGGCGGCACGGGCATCGTGCGCACCGTAGACAGAAGCACGCTCGTGCCCGATGACAGTCTGTCGATAGACCGTGGCGCCGTCGCGCCTTGGAATTCGCTGATGTGGTCGCTGATGACGGATGTGTGCCGCGCAATGGGCGTGCGCACGGATGTGCCGTTCCGCGATCTGACGGACAGGGAAAAGGATATAGTATACAACGGTCCCGCCGTCAAAAAGCACATACTGTACCGCGCAAAGAACTCGGACGTTGCCACCGAGCTGGATTTTACGTATTACAACGCCGTTTATACGGTGGAGAACGCATTGTCCAAAGTCAAGGACGAGAGCGGCATGAAGCGTGTGGAAAAATTTCTGCGGCAGGAGGCTTGTCCGGACTGCGGCGGATCGCGGCTCGGCGACGCCGCACGCGCGCCGCTGCTGCGCGGGATATCCCTTGCGGACGCATGTCGCATGACTCTTTCCGGGCTTGTCGTATGGGTGAACGGCGTGCCGGAGAGTCTGCCGGAGGAGATGCGGGATATGGCGGAGAGCATATGCGAATCCTTCCGCACGGCGGCTCGCCGCCTGACGGAACTCGGACTCGGATATCTTTCGCTCGACCGCGCCGCGTCCACGCTTTCGACAGGGGAGCGTCAGCGAATGCAGCTTGCGCGCGCGGTGCGCAACCGCACGACGGGCGTGCTGTACGTCCTCGACGAGCCGTCCATAGGACTGCATCCCGCGAACATAGACGGACTGACGGGCGTTATGCGCGATTTAGTCGCTGACGGCAATTCCGTCGTACTCGTGGATCACGATACGCAGATACTTTCCGTGTCCGATCATATTATAGAAATGGGACCGGGCGCGGGCGCGGACGGCGGGCGGGTGATAGCGAGCGGCTCCGTCGCCGAACTCATACGCAATCCCGATTCGCGCATAGGACCGTTCCTCGGCGGGCAGTCGGCTGCGGCGCGGGTGAAAACGGATGCGGACAAGCTGTTCGCGTTCGGCAG
>CASEMM010000148.1 GCA_949289095.1 uncultured Eubacteriales bacterium
CGTCTGATCCACAGCCTCGCTTATGAAGTCGGCGGGGAACGTTTCGTCGAACAGCTCCTTATTCTCGAACGGATAGTGATACTGCGCGAACGGCATGGAACCGGAGTCATACCAGCAGTCTATCACCTCCGGCGTGCGGCGCATGGTGCCTCCGCACGAGCACTTCCACGTCACGCCGTCCACATACGGCTTATGCAGTTCTATGTCCTTGTCCAGTCCGCCCTTTTCGCGCAGCTCTTTGCGGCTGCCTATCGCCTCCGTCCTGCCGCACTTGTCGCACACCCATACGGGCAGCGGAGTGCCCCAGTATCTTTCGCGCGAAAGCCCCCAGTCGATGACGTTTTCGAGGAAATTGCCCATGCGCCCCGAACCTATTCCGGGCGGTATCCAGTTCACGGTATCGTTGTTCGCCACGAGTTCGTCGCGCACGGCGGTCATCTTTATGAACCAGCTCGAACGCGCGTAATACAGCAGCGGCGTGTCGCACCGCCAGCAGAACGGATAGCTGTGCATGAATTTAAGCCGCGATTGGAGCAGCCCGCGCTTTTCGAGATCGTTCATGACGAGCGCGTCCGCATCCTTGCAGAACATGCCCGTCAGTTCTCCGCAGCCTGCGACGAACTTTCCGTCCGGTCCCACCATCTGCACGAAAGGCAGTCCGTATTTTCTGCCCACTTTGCTGTCGTCCTCGCCGAACGCGGGAGCGATGTGAACCACGCCCGTGCCGTCCGTGAGAGTGACATAGTCGTCGCAGGTGACGTAATACGCCTTTTCGCCGTCCTTCGGTTTATAAAAATCAAACAACGGCTCGTATTCGGTGTATTCGTATTCCGCGCCCTTGCGGACGCTTATCGTCCTGTATTCGCCGAAGTGCTTGTCGACGAGCGCGGAAGCGAGTATGTAACGCCTGCCGCCCGACTCTATCTCGCTGTAATCCTCGTTCGCGTTCATGCAGAGCGCGACGTTGGACGGAAGCGTCCACGGCGTCGTCGTCCACGCGAGGATAAATGTGTTTTCCCTGCCCTTCACCCTGAAACGCGCCGTACATGACGTTTCTTCCACGTCGCGGTAGCCCTGCGCGACTTCGTGGGAAGCGAGCGCGGTGCCGCAGCGCGGGCAGTACGGCACTATCTTATAACCTTTATATATGAGTCCGCGGTCGAATATGTTTTTCAGGCTCCACCATTCGGATTCGATATAGTCGTCGTCGTAAGTGATATAGGGATGCTCCATGTCCGCCCAATAGCCGACCATGTCGCTCATCTTCTCCCACAGTCCCTTGTATTTCCAGACGCTCTCTTTGCATTTTTCGATGAACGGCTCGATGCCGTACTTCTCTATCTGCTCCTTGCCGTCCATACCGAGCGCTTTTTCCACTTCGAGTTCCACCGGCAGGCCGTGAGTGTCCCACCCCGCTTTGCGCAGGACGTGACAGCCCTTCATGGTCTTGTAACGCGGAATGATGTCCTTCATGACGCGCGTCAGAACGTGACCTATATGCGGCTTGCCGTTGGCTGTCGGAGGTCCGTCGTAAAAGGAAAATTCCTTCCCGCCCTCACGGGAAGCTATGCTCTTGCGAAAGATGTCGTTCTTTTTCCAGAACTCCGTCACCTCGTTCTCGCGGGCGACGAAATCCAGATTGCTGTCTACTTTTTCGTACATATGAAATTCCGTCCGGAAACTTTTATCCGTCAAATGCGCGAGACGGACCGCCCGCGCGGCTCACTTACGCGCGGCGGTCCGTCCCCCTTGTCCGTATTTTACTGTTTGACCGTCTTTTCGAGATAAGCCACGAGGCTTCCCACCGTTTCGAGCGACTCGACGACGTCGTCGGGTATCGTGATGCCGTATTCCTGTTCGAGAGCGAACAGCAGTTCGACCACGGTGAGCGAATCCGCGCCGAGATCCGTCCTGATATTGGTATCCATCGTTATCTTGGACTTGTCCACCTGAAGGTATTCGGACAGTTTGTCCACTATCTTTTCAAACATGATATGTCTCTCCTTATCCGTGTTTACCGTATTATAACATTATGAAGCGCGTTTGGCAAGCGGGATAGACGTGTTTTCGCATCCGCCGCGCGCAATTATTTCGCGCAGACGGCATATCCGCCGCCTTCGAGCGCCACTTCGCCGCGATCCGTCGTCACCGTTACCGCGTCGCCGCCGCTTTCCGTAAGTTCGAAACCGTCGTAAAACATAGTCATTATATCGGCGTACGACATATCGCCGACATCCTGTCCGGCTATCTCCGTTATCGTATCGCCCGGTCTGAGCGGACAGTCACTTCCCGTATCCCCGACGACTAATCCGTCATACGAACGATATGCCGTAAAGCCGATGTCATGCAGCCGGGCGGCATACGACTCTCCGTCCGTTCCGCCTTCCAGCGGCGCGCCCCAGTCATAATAATTCCCGAGGAATACCAACCGCGTACGCACTCCGTCGCGGTCGATGAATATGCGGTAGTATCCGTCGCCGAAGAGCGCGACTTCCTTCCCGCCGTCTATGGAAGAGAATCTGCCTCCGAGTACGGCGTCGAGTACGCTGCGCGCAAAGCGCGCATCCGTTCCGTAATAGTGCATGCGTGTACCGTCGGACGTCGTTTCCTCGGCGCGGTACGTTCCCACTCCCGTCACGTTGCCGTCCGCATCCGCTATCGGACAGCCGCTCATGCCGCTCTCCACGCTGCATGTGTATTCCGTCACCGGAACATATTTGTTCGGTACAAGCCCCGTCACGGAATAATAGCCCAGCCGCTCCGCAGTCACTGTCGTTTCGGATGCGACGGTCTCGCCGTCGGATACGATAAGTCTGCCTTCGCCGTGCTCGTTGCCCATCGACCATACGTCCTCGCCGGTTTCCGCGGTGACGAATCTGTCGGAAGAAAGGGAGACGAACGAGCCGTCGCTGCGCAGGGATATGACCGCTATATCGTGATATTCGTAATAACCGACGACTTCGGCAGTCGCAGGCAGTCCCGCATTGCCGACGCGCACCGTCACTTCCCCGTCGGGCGCGCCTTCGACGACGTGATAGTTCGTTATCGCATACGCGGTATCTCCGTCGGCATAAGCTATAAAACCGGTTCCCGTAAGCATTTCGCCGCCGCCCGACGAATGCGTGACAATCAGAGTTTGGGAATAAATGTCCAGAGCCGCATCGGGCAGATCGGCGGAAGCGCAGGAAAACGCGCCGCAGCCGGCAGCGAACATAAGCAGTACCGCAAGCAGCAGCGATAAGACGGAAATTCCTGCCGTTTTTTTACCGTACGCGTTCATGTTCACCCTCTCTCTATCGTTCCGCCGCCGTCGTAATATGCCGGACGGTCGTACGCCGAAACTTCCGTCCAGTCGACGGGCGGAATACCGTTTTTTTCGAGAAACGCGTTTGCGCGCGAAAACGGTCTGGATCCGAAAAATCCGTTATATGCGCTCAGCGGCGACGGATGAGCGCTCGCTATCACACAGTGGCGCGGCGCGATGAAAGTTCGTTTCTTCTGCGCTTTCGCTCCCCACAGTATGAATACGAGCGGTT
Organism: uncultured Eubacteriales bacterium; assembly: GCA_949289095.1. GTDB lineage: Bacteria > Bacillota > Clostridia > Christensenellales > Pumilibacteraceae > Protoclostridium. Next base: position 3,537 of record CASEMM010000148.1, read on the forward strand.
TTTCGCGTCTGCCGAGCAGGCTGATTATACTGTCGGTGAAAGTCTGCCACCCGCAGCCCGAATGCGCGTCGGACTGACCGGCGCGCACGGTGAGCGTTGCATTAAGCAGTAGCACGCCCTGCTTCGCCCACCCCGTCAGATCGCCTCCGGCGCCGCTCATGTCCGCGCCGAGATCGCTCGAAAGTTCTTTATAGATATTTACGAGAGACGGCGGCAGTTTAACTCCGCTGCCCACGGCGAACGCAAGTCCGTTTGCCTGTCCGGGATTGATGTAAGGATCCTGACCGACTATAACGACGCGGACTTCCGAATACGGAACGTACTTCAACGCGGCGAAAATGAGAGAACGCGGCGGATATACGATATAGTTCGCGTACTCGTTTTCCACAAACTCGCGCAGCTGCGCGAAATACGGCTTGTCCGTTTCTGCAGACAAAAGTTCGTCCCAGTCGTTTCCTATTTTAAGATCCATACAAGAATTTTACCAGTATTCCGCCGCAAATGCAAGCATTTCGCTAAAATTTCCTTCCGCGGCTTCACGTCGAATCGGGAAACGTGCTTCCGTCCGTTCCCGGACGAACGCAATCCGGACTTCCCGCAGTAAGAAACGCCATGATCATCATAGTATTCAGCGTGCCGGTCAAGCTCCCGCCGCCTTCCCTGTCGCTCACGAGAAGGAGCATGAGAAGGAGAAGTCTGAAAATATCTCCGTTATCCGTCATATGTAATATATATGCGGCAAAATCCGCGCGCGTGAATGTGTTATCCTGTAAGTATGATAATAAGAGAAGACATTCCTTTCGGCAGAGAACGCCGCACGATGCTGCTCGATCCCCGCGCCGAGGCGCTCGTGGAAAAATACCTTCCTTCGCATGCCGCGCTGTCAGGCACGGCAGAGGCATTCGCCGCTCTCGCGGATACGGGCAGACTGCGCATAGTGTCCGCGCTGTCCGTAAGCGAAATGTGCGTGAGCGACATGTCCGCGCTCATAGGCGTAAACCAGACGACGCTCTCGCATCAGCTGCGCATGCTGCGCTCCGCGGGAATCGTCAGATGCCGCAAACAGGGCAAAGTGGTTTTTTATTCCCTCGCTTCGCCCGACGTTGCAGAACTCATGCTGCTCGTCACACGTCTCGAAGACGCTGCCGAAGCATAACGAAAAGAACGGACGTTCCCGTCCGTTCTTTTCTCCGCGAATAAGCGGATTACTTGCCGAAATATCTGTTGAGCAGACCTTCGAAAGCCTTGCCGTGACGTGCTTCGTCGCGCGCCATCTCGTGTACGGTATCGTGTATCGCGTCGAGACCGAGCTCTTTCGCTCTCTTGGCGAGTTTCGTCTTGCCCGCCGTCGCGCCGTTTTCGGCATCCACGCGCATTTCGAGATTCTTCTTCGTGGAATCGGTGACTACTTCGCCGAGCAGTTCAGCGAACTTCGCCGCGTGCTCCGCTTCCTCATACGCAGCCTTCTCCCAGTAAAGACCTATCTCGGGATAGCCCTCTCTGTGAGCGACGCGCGCCATTGCGAGATACATACCCACCTCGGTGCACTCGCCGTTGAAGTTCTCTCTGAGTCCGTCTATGATCTCCTGATCAACGCCCTTGGCGACGCCGACGACGTGCTCCGCAGCCCAGTTTCTCTCGCCTTCTACCATTGCGGTGAATTTAGAAGCCGGCGCTTTGCACTGAGGACACTGTGCGGGAGGATTCTCTCCCTCGAATACATAGCCGCATACCTGGCATACCCACTTTTTCATGATGCTCTCTCCTTTATTGTGATAAAATTCATCTGTCTGAGATTACCGCTTAATGATAATCATTACTAATTATTATACACGGATATGTATTTTTGTCAAGCGTTTTCACGGCATTACGCCAAAAATAATAAGATATAGTGTACCGTAACGGCGCACGAGGAGAATATAAAATGAAATACGGACCGCATTGCTCGTATCTGCGCGAAGAATGTTATTCGGAATACTGCCCGCCGGTCAAAGAGCGCAGAACAAGAAAAAACGCACCGCCCGGCATCGGCGCGGCGGCGACGGACGCGGACGGGCGCGGAAAAGCGGCATACCCTATCGCACGCCTCCCGAATAAGCGCCGCGCTGCCGCGGCGCTTGCCATTATACTGATTCGCCGAAGATAGACGCCAGCCGCCGAGCAACGCCGTCCGCTCCGTCATATACGCGGCAGGGCATATACGGAGCAAGGTGCGCGTAATGCGAACAGCCCGTGACCACGGCGGAATATCCCGAATATCCGGAAAGCGTGCGCCGCGCAAGCGCATGCAGCGCGGAAGGACAGCCGTACGCCCGTTCCACATCCGATGCGAGAGTATGCTCCACGCCTACAATGACGCGCGGCGGATAGCTCTTGTGGCGGGCGGTGGCGGGTGTGGCAAGCAGCAGAATTTTTCCGCGTTCGGCGCGCAGAGCGGGAGCCACGGCGGGTTCAAGACCGAGTATCGGAAAATCCGGATATTCGACACGCAGAACGTCCGCCGCTGCGGCAGTGGCTGTATTGCAGGCGATCACGACGGCATCGCAGCCCGCGTTCATGAGCGCATGCAGACAGCGGCGGGCGGCATCGACGATCTCCCCGTCGCTTTTTTCGCCGAAAGGCGCATCCGGAGCATCGTCCATATAAAGATACGACGCGCGCGGCATGAGACGCTTGCATGCCGCCATGACGGTAAGCCCGCCCACTCCGCTGTCGAACAAACCTATACGCATATTAAGTTATATGCGCGCGGCGCTCCGGCTATTCCCTGCGCAGCCCCTCTATCGCCGCCGCTATCGTTTCGGCAGCATCGCGGACGTACACGTCCACTTCTTTGGGCGTTACTATGAGAGTTTCGCAGCCGTCGGCGTCGCCTCCCGCTTCGAGAATAATAGTGGACGCATACACGACGAGAGGCACGCCGAGACCTATCGTCTGAACTCCGAGCGTTTCCTCCGAAAGACGCGTTTTGTGATTGGAAACTCCGCTGCCCGGAGTTATGCCGGCATCGCACAACTGCACCACGGTACCGAGCCGCGTGACGGACGCCGCCGCCAGACTGTCCACAGCAACGACGAGAGTGGGACGTACTCTGTCGCATACGCCCTTTACCACATCGAAACTCTCTATGCCCGTTATTCCCGGCACGCCCGGCGTGACGCACATCACTCCGTCGCCCGCACCGAGCGCGGCGCACGTCTGCGCACCGAGCGCATCTGCGGTCATCAGCGTATTGCCGAGCCCCGCGACGAGCACCCGGCGGCAATCACGCGCAAGCGATCGCAGACAGCGTGTAAGCGCCGACGACACCCGTCTGCGCGCATACGGATCGCCGCCGGTCAGCGCAGCCGTTTCCAGCGTTATATATCTGCCCTCGCTCTTGCCCGTGCGGCGGGCGGCTTCTCCCCTCAGCTCGATTTCGCTTATTCTGCATACCCCGTCAAAATGCGAACTGCCCGCCGTCGTAAGTTCGCTCGCAAGGTCCGTTCTCGGAAAATTTTTCATAACAATCGTATTTTGCTCCGAAAAACCGCGATTATTTGCTTGATTTACGTTTTCATTTATGATAAAATTAAGCGGTTAAACAAAGATCTAATAATAAATCAGGAGAATAATCGTGCCCAATATCAAATCTGCGAAAAAAAGAGTGCTCGTAACGGAGAAAAAAGCTCTCGAAAATAAGGCGATGCGTTCGCGCATGCGCAACGCGGTCAGAAAGTTCAACGACGCCATCGATACGCTTAAACTCGAAGAGGCGGAAAAGATGCTTCCCTCGCTCATGAGCGTCATCGACGAAGCGGCTGCAAAAGGCGTCATACACAAGAACACCGCAGCGAACAAGAAGTCCCGTCTTTCCGCGCGCCTTTCGGGTGTCAAGAGCGGAAAGATCGTCATCGACATAAAGAAAGACAACAAGACGATCGCGGCGGAAAAAGCGCAGGCTGCCCGCGAGAAAGCGGAAGCGGAGCGCGCCGAAGCCCTGAAGAAGATGCAGGAAAAGGCGGCGGCAAAGGACGCGGAGAAGAAGGCTAAGGAAGAGGCTGCTCTCGCCGCGAAGAAAGAGAAAAAGGCGAAGAAAACCAAAAAAGCGGACGCGGAATAAGTCCCCGCTTTCATGCAGGACATATGCGGCGGCGCGCAAAAAGCGCCGCCCTTTATTTTTTGCCGCTGCGCCGCTCTCCCCTTTCCCGCGCATTGCGAATCGCCCGACGCATCCGGCAAGATGCCGCCGTAAAAGACGTTACGGCATGTTTTGCGATAGGACTTCCGAGGCGAATTCCCGGGTATAAGCGAATGCGGCGCTCCGGCGAATTGCAGGAATGCGGCAGAAGGCGCAGACAAAATGCGGGGCGGATCATATCATACCCGCGACTGCGCCGAGGCATAAGACGAAATCTGCGCGGCGGCACGGAATACGGGCGGACGCATGAGCGTCCGCCCGTTCCCGATCATACCGCTTTCGCGGAAAATTTCCGTCTTTTCGCTTACTCCGCTGCCGCCGCTTTTCGCACTCTGCGCACCCGGCGCACGACGAAGAATATCCACACGCCCAGTCCGGCGAGGCACACCGCTTCTATGCCGACGATTATCCACACCCACGTATACGTCAGCTTAACGGAGCACACGGTTATGTCCGCCGGCTCTCCGCCCGCTTCGAGGCGCGCGCGTTCCGTGGAAACATATGTATATATTATGTTCTTGCATGCAATGCGGGCGTAGTAGTGATAAGTATCGCTTGAAGAGTCCGCATGATTGAGCCCGACGCGATGCAGCCACAGATCGTTACCCGCTTTGAGTCCGAGGTTGACGGGCATGTACGTTCCCACCCAGTCGGTGATCACGGAGCCTTCGAATCCCCACTCGCCGCGGAGGATATCCGTCAGAAGCGCGCGGCTGCCGCCCGCCCACGTCGGACCGAGACGGTTCATGCTCGTCATGAGCGCATTGCCGTCGCTCACTTTGAGCGCTATCTCGAAAGACCTGAGATATATCTCGCGCAGCGACTGTTCGGTGAGCCAGACGAACAGCCCTTCGCGGTGCGTCTCGTTTTCGTTGGCGGCGAAATGTTTGAGATAGCAATACATGCCCTGTTCCTTTGCGCCGGCTATCGTATTGCCCGCCATAAGACCGCTGAGAAGAGGATCTTCGCTGTAATACTCATAGTTGCGCCCGCCGAACGGAGAACGGTGAAGGTTGGCGGAGGGAGCGTACCAGCCCCAGACGCCGGCGTTCCGAGCCTCTTCTCCCACCTTCTCGCCCATTGCGCGGGCAAGCTCCGTATTAAACGTCTGCGCGAGCAGCGTTTCGTTGGGATACGCGACGAAGTTGCAGTTCTTGTCTCCCGCTTCACGGGTGTTCAGTCCCGTGGGTCCGTCGAAATCGATGACCATGGGTTTGCCTATGCTGTTTACTTCCGCCGTCTTGAACGCGCCGTCCGTCACCAGCTCGGTCATTTCCGCATACGTCATCTGATCGAGCAGTTCGTTCCATGCGTCGTCGTCTCCGTAATCGACGTATATCATATCCTGAACGGTTTTGCCGTTGTGTTTTCCCTGTTCCCGTACAGTCACGCCGTCCTCTTCGGACGAACCGTCGTCAAGCGAAATCGCTATCGCTTCGGGGTCGGAAGCGCGCGCCGCGGTACGCTCCGGGAAAGATTCGCCGAAACCGTCGGCACGCGTCATATAGACGGGCGCGACGCTCTCTTCCGAGCCGTCGATGGGCACTTCCGTTTCGCTGCCCGTGAAGCGGTTTTTCACTTCTCCGCCGCCCACGCGGTCGTTTTCGTATATAAAGCCGTCGCCGCCCACGGTATACGTAAGCTCCGCGCCGTAAGTCCCGCCCTCTGCGACGGGTCCGTATTCGTGCGCGTTTTTCATGAGTTTAATGCCGTAGCTGCCGGGATCGAGCTCGTAACCGGCATGATTATTGTCGTTGTCGTCGTATGCGTCGTAGGACGCCATGTCCTGAACGTAAAGTTCGAGAGTGACTTCGCAGCTGTTCGGATGCGTTTCGTCCGCCTCCGACTCCGGATACAGCACGGGCGTTTTTGCAAACGCTCCGAGCACGACCGCAGACTTCTCCACAACCGAATCGTTTGTAGTCGCGTCGCCGTAAGGCGCCGTATAATAGAGCTGAACGACATCCTTGCCCTTACTGTCGCCTGTATTTTCCACGCGGACGGTAAGTGTTATCTTTCCGTCCTTGTCCAAAGCCCCGGGCGCGGGCGACGCGCTTACCACGCTCCACTCGAAATCGGTATAGGACAGCCCGTAGCCGAACGGATACTGCACGTTCTCCGCGTACCATGCGTCGCCGCTCCCCTCGGCAGCCGTCTCTTTATCCGCATACGCCGTTTCATAATAACGGTAACCGACGTATATGTCGTCCGTATAGTCCACGTACCACGCGTTATACGGCGAATCGGAAACCGATCTGTCAGTATACGCCTGTACGCCGGATTCGGTGGACGTCGGATAGGAAGGAGAAGCGGTCAGATCCGTAGCATACGTATCGACGGTGCGACCGGACGGAGAAATCTCGCCCGACAATACTTTGATCAGCGAACGCACCCCCGTCAGTCCGGTCGTACCGGCAAGCAGACAGGAATCCACGCCGTAAGCGGGATCGTCCAGGAAACCAAGTTCCATTGCGTTGCAGGTATTCAGTACGACGATGACGTTTTCGCACGCCTCCGACGCCGCTTTTATCATCTCCTCCTCTTCCGTCGACAATTCGAGATAGTGCCGGGTCTCGTCCTTGATCTCCTCGTCGGAGCCGTCCGTCTGAGGCTGTTTCGTCTGATAATCGCGCAGGTCCCTGCCTTCGCCGCCCACTCGTCCTATGACAACGAGCGCGGTATCGGAAAATTCGCGCGCGTTCTCTATCACCTCGTCGGTATAGTACGCCGCACCCGGTTCGTGCAGTCTGAACTTCTTGTCACCCGGAATGGAGATGTCGCCGCGCTTTTCGTCCCAGGTCTTGCCGTAATCCGTCGCGCTCTGAGCGAAAAATTTCATATACATATCGCGCAGCTCTTTATTGTATTCGATCTCTGCTTCGTCCAACGTTTCGTAAAGTTTCATTTTAGTGAGAGACGTGTTGGAGAATCCCGAACCGTAGCCGCCCGCTATCCAGTCTATGGACGCCCAGCCGAACACGTTGATGCGCGAACCGCTGCCGAAAGAAGAAAGCGGAAGAGAACGCACCGTATCGCCGCTGTCTATATAGTCGTTTTTAAGCAATACTATACCGTCGCCGACTATCTCCTCGCCGAGTACGCGTCCCTCGTCGATTATCTCGTCCGTGCGCTCGTTCACGACGAATCCGTATCCGTGCAGATAAATGCTTATCAGCTCGGACCACGAGGACGCCGCCGCGACGAGCGCGATCATAACGCCGAGCAAAATAACCATGAACGGTATGTTCAGCGCCAGATAAACCTTGTTGGAAAGTTTTTTCATTTTTACCTCGCCATACGTCATTTTCCGCCGGTCGCAGTCGTTTACCTTCCGACGGTTTCCGCTGCAAGTATAACGCCTGAGTCCGGATAAATCAATACTCTTTTACCAAACTGCAATTATATTTCCTATTCTGTCGCATACCGCGCAAAAAAGCGGGAACGGCAGAGGTGCTGACTCCTGCCGTTCCCTATTCCCTTTATTCCCACGGCTCGTTTGCCTGTGAGTCGATGTTAATGCAGCCGTACGGCCGCTCCCGTCAGCCGACGAATTCCTCGTACAGCGCGGATATTGATCTGTCGTAATCCTCGTTCTCTACCGCAACGATGATGTTCATCTCGCTCGATCCCTGGTCTATCATGCGGATGTTGACGTCCGCGCGGTACAGACTGCCGCACACGCGGGACGCGGTTCCTTTCGTGCTCATCATGCCGTGTCCGACGACGGCAATCAGCGACAGTCCCTTGTGCACTTCTATCGTGTTGGGATGACACCTGTCGCGTATCTGCATGACGACGCTTTCGAGCAGTTCGTCGGACACGCCCGTGGGGTCGATTATGAGCGTGACGGTATCTATTCCCGTGGGCATATGTTCGAGGCGTATGCGGTTTTCGTAAAGCACGTCGAGCAGCGACTTGCAGAAGCCGATCTCCGAGTTCATCATCTCCTTCTGGATGAATACGCCGATAAAGTCCTTTTTGCCGGCGATACCCGTTATGACGTGATTTTCGCGCTTATACCTGCCGTTTGCGAGATCCTCGTAACAGACGATCATGGTTCCCTTTGCGGAGGGATTGAACGTGTTGCGGATATTTATGGGTATGCCCGACTTGTTGACGGGAAACACCGCTTCGGGATGAAGCACGCTCGCGCCCATATACGAAAGTTCGCGCAGCTCGCTGTATGTCAGCATTTCTATTATGCGGGGATTCTTCACTTTGCGCGGGTCGCAGACCATGAATCCGTCCACGTCCGTCCAGTTTTCGTATACCGTCGCGCCCACCGCCTTGGCGACTATCGCGCCCGTGACGTCCGAACCGCCGCGCGAAAAGGTCTTTATCCTTCCGTTCGCTCCCAGCCCGTAAAACCCGGGAACGACGGCGCGCACGGCTTCGCGCAGCCTGTCCGACGCCAGTCTCTGCGTGAACTCGTCGTCCGTTCTGCCGTTCGGTCCGAAACGGATGATATCCGCCGCGTCCACGAATTCATAGCCTATGAGTTTTGCAAGCACCTTTGCCGACAGATATTCCCCGCGGCTGACGACATAGTCGTATGAATCGCTCTCGCGGTTTTTCAGTATGTCCTCGTAATCGGAAGAAAGATCGAGATCTATTCCGAGTTCCTCTATTATCGCGTCGAAGCGCGCAGCCACCGCATCCAGCGCGGCGCGCCTGCCGGATACCGTTTTTTCCTCGCACAGCGCGATGAGCATGTCCGTCACTTTGGTATCGGACGGTTCGCGCTTGCCGGGCGCAGACACTACGACGTATCCGGCTTCGGGGTCGGCAAGAATAATATCCCTGACTTTTCTGATGCTGTCGGCGTTCGCCATCGAAGTCCCGCCGAATTTGAGCGCTTTTGCCATTGTGATGTCCTCTCCGAGAAAATATCGTTCTCTCACTTTCCCCTGCCGTCTATCAGACGGCATTCCATGTAATACCGTTTATCCTCCGCTTCGCCGAGCGAAAACGATTTGCGCGGCAGTACGCCGTGCGCGGCTATGTACGGAAACAGTTCCGCCTTATCGAGCGGAGGCATAAGCACGCCTACCGCGTCGGAGCGGGACGCGCATATGCGCTCTATCTCCGCGTCGCCGTGTATGTAATCGGTTTCCGCTCCCGATTCGTCTATTATCCGCTGAACCTCCGCATATGCCTCCGCCGGATCCGCTGGCGCGGACACAACGACTCTTTCTCCCGCACGCACGAGCGTCACGCTGCCGCCGCCCGGCATGGACGAAAGCGTTTCCGCCACGGACGGCATGCCGTATACCACGCGGTGGATAGGAAGAAAGACCACTCCGTCAGAGCGCACGTTTTCCACTTCCACGAGCGCGTATCTCGCGGAAACCGCGCGTTCGTCGCCGGCGGCCTTATATTCCTCGTAAAGCGCTTTCGCCGCGGCAAGCGAATGATTGCCGTCGCCCACGAGCACGAACGGTCTGCCCTCTCTCTCCGCTTTTTCGCGGAGCGCGGCAAGCGCGCCGACGACTCCGGACGTATCCGTCACAGCCCGTCCTTCCAGTCTGCCGCCGTCCGGCAGCGAGACGTCGTACAGTTTCCCGCCTTTGCCCGCAAGCGGCTCTATCACGGTACCGTCAGGGTCGTCTATAAGACATATGACGTGAGATATATCCAGAACGGAACCGCGTCTGACCGCCAGACGGGGCGGTATGCGTTCCGCAACAGTGCCTTCCGTCGCGCGGATAAGAGAGCCACCGTTCTTGTAATCGTAGCATTCGAGATCGGCGAGACACACAAGTCCGCTGCGCACTCCTCCGGCAAGCGTGCGCGTGACGAGCACTCCGCCCGTACGTTCTTCGAGAACCCCCGAAGCATACTCGCGGGATACGCGCGAAATATCCTTTATCCGTTCTTCCGCCTCTCCGAGGAACGCCTCCGGGCAGATAAGTCTCAGCGACGACGGCGCGGCTCCCACCCGTGCGCTCTCCGCCTTCCAGTAGTCGGGACGCGAAGTATACTGATCGCACGCGATGACGGGCCACCGCGAAACATCGCCGCGCGGCAGCATGAATCTGCCGAAACAAAGCGGTTCGTTGTTCATTCCTCTCCTCCGTCCGTCTTTCTGCGCGCGCGGAACTTTCTCTTTCTGCCCGACTGATTGGCTTTGAGTCCGTATGTCTGTTCTATGACGTCGGTGAGCATGGACGCGTCGTAGTACCTGTCGAGATTGCCGTCGCGGGCGACGCTTATGACGCCCGTTTCCTCGCTTACGACAATTGTCAGAACGGAGTACTGTTCGCTTATGCCGAGAGCGGCGCGATGACGCGTTCCCAGTTCCTTGGGCAGATTCTGATTCTGCGAAAGCGGAAGGAAACAGCCTGCCGCGAGTATCTTGTCTCCGTGAATGAACACCGCGCCGTCATGCAGATCCGCGCCCGTGTTGAACAGGCACTCGATGAGCGGCTGCGACAGTTTCGCGCCCAGCTCCGTACCGCTGTCCAGAATGTGCTGCGGAACGGACTGAGTGGTTATCACTATGAGAGCGCCCACATTGTCCTTTGACATGTTGAGCACGGCTTTCACTATATCCGCCACCGCTTTGCGCAATTCCTCTTCCGTACAGTCGTATTCGACGTTGAACGTTTCCGTTCCCGTCTTGCTCGCCAGCTTCCACATAGTGCGGCGCAGCTCCTGCGGGAACATTATGATAATGGCTATGAACACGAGCAGCACGCCGTACGAAAACAGCGAACCCATTACCGGGAAATCAAACAGGGCGCTCGTAAGTATTATGCCCGCGAATGCGATTATGACGAAGAATTTCATGATCGGCATCGCGTTGTTCTTTCCGAGAAAACGTATTATGAAATACACGAGGCATATCAGCAGGATTATGTCCAGCACGCTGACTATGATGCTGCCCGCGCTCGCCGCGCCCGCGTCGTCCGTAAATTCCCTGACGATATTGGCGGCGAAAGATATAAAGAACATGTCGTTGATTCCGACGCTGCTTTCGCTGTCCGCGACGCCGAGTCCGACGGTCACGACCCAAATGAGCCCGCCGATGAGTACGGCGAGCAGTTTACCGCGTATGTCGCGCACGAAAATCGCTTTCATTGCGCGGACGAATGCGTTGTCTTTTTTATTGTTCTTTTGTTCGGGCGTGCGATCCATATTTTTCATTATATATCTTTTTTAAGTTTTTTTCAATGATTTTAATGCACGTCTTTGCCAAATTATTCGATTTTTCGGCTTTATGACGTTCAAACTTCCCCCTGCCGCCGCAGAGGGAAGTTTTTACTTCTTCTTTTCGCCGTCGTCGAACGGGTCGTCGCCGAACGGAACATCCGATCCGCTCCCGTCGTCTCCGCCGCCCCGCGGACGGATATCCACGAATACGTCGCCTTCTTTGGGATCTTCGTAATCCATTCCGAATACGGCGACTTTGATGTTGCGCTTTATTTCGGCATCGGAATACTTTTTGCGGAGATGTTTCGTCATCAGCACGGAAAACACGAGCACGCCTGCCGCAAGCAGCGCTCCGCCCGCATAGGCGGCTATGCGGCTCGTAAGCCATGCGTAAGAACCGTTGTCCGCAGAACATGCCGCAGCGAAAGTATCGTGGGATACCGCACACGTGAGCACGTCGGCGGCAATGCACATCTGCATGGCGTAACCGGGATTGTTCGCTTCGAGAGCGCCGAGCGTATCCCGCGAAGTGTACGCCGCGTTCTCTTTGCCGTACCACATCCCGTTGCCGAATACGAACGTAAAATCCGACCCGCTGGTGATCGTGCAGATATTGCCGTAATCGAAGTATACGGACGACTCGTTCAGAAGCGCCTGAGGGGTGTAAGGAAGTTTGTCCGTCAGCGTTTCGTCGACGTCCGCCTGCATTACGGGCGGCTCTCCTATATACTCGCCGTAACCGAGCGAACCCGCGATAGTGGTCATGAATTTGCCGAGAGCGGTTTCCTGCTCGTCGAAATACATCCACAGCTTGTCGCCGCCAAGACCGTCGAGCGTGATTGCAAGCACGAGATCGTCGCGTCCCGACTCGCCCAGACTCTCGCGGTATGCCTGCGCGCCGCCGTAATCCAGACAGCCCATGCCGTAAAAGACGAAATCCACATCCACGGACAGATCTTTTAACTCGTGAGTTCCGAAATACCTGCACATTTCGAGTAGCACTGCTACCGCCGCTCCGTTGCCCACCGCGGCTTCCGCGCCCGTACCGCGCGAATAATATCCCGCACCCGTAGCGGAAATCACATCCGCATACAGATTGTCGTAATGCGCGCCTATGACTATGCGTTTTCCGCTCGGCACCGTTGCGGGTACCGAATATATCACGTTCTGCGATTCGAACGTATCGACGCCGAAACGCCGTTCGCCCGTCGATACTATCCTGACGCTGCCGACTGAATCCGGCTGCTGTTCAAGCATATCCGTTATTCGCGCAGCTATCCATTCTGCCGCCCGGCTTTCCCCGTCGCCGCTTTCCGGCTTGAAACTTTTGACGAGACTCGTCCTGTCCGCGTTTTCGGAAAGAAACTCCTCCAGCGTGCCGCGCATGTCTTCCGCCGAATACTTACTCTCAGCGCCGTCGGAAAAAAGCGAAGAATAGTCGTCTGTTCCGCACGCCGCCAGAGCGGCTACGGAAAAGACGAGAATCAGGGACAGGAACAATGTTATCGCAATCTTCTTTGCCATCCCGTCACCTTCCTATCGAAAACAGCAGACTCGCTATGCAATACACGAGATACACCGCGGAGAAAATCACGCCGTATGAGTACAGCGCTATCGCCCTGCCGCTCTTCGGCATGTCGCACTTGCACTCGTAGAGAACATACAGCGCGACCGAAGCGCCTATTATTATGAAACGTATTATCGTTTCGCCGTAAAGTTCAAGCATGGGAACGGCGAAATAAATCATGCTGAACGCGCCGTACACCAGATATCCGAGCGCGTAAAACGTGCGGAACGCGTACGCCTGATAAGCGGGAGCGGAAGCGCCGCCCGCAAGCATCATGCGGTAAGTGAAACGCGTAACGACGAAATACACGAGGAAAGGCATTACGCCTCCGAGCAGAAACGCCATGACTTCGTTGCATAAAAAAGCGCGCATGCCGCCGGGCATTCCGGACGTCACGGCGAGAGTTGCAAGTACCCCGCGCATGGAATACCAGCCGCCGAAACACAGACACAGCCCGAACAGCACGAAATGCAGAGGAAGAGGTATGCGCCTGCCTTTAAGCAGCCGCACGAAAAACGAATTTTTGCGTTTTGCGTTGGATGCAGCTTCCGTCATACTACTCCTCCGGACGCCGCCGAAATCAGCACCTGCGCCGCCGCGTCGCGCGAAAGCGCGCCGCTCTTTATCTCCTCGTCCGTTTCCGACAGACCGAGAAGAATGTTTTTGAGCCTGACCGCTCCGAATCTCTGCGCTTCCCGCTTTACGGCGTATATCGATTTCGCGTTCATATCGAGTACGCGGACGAGAGTGCTTTCGTCCGGCGTTACGAGAGCATAGAACATGCGCCTGAAATGACGGTACAGCAGCGTGAACAGCACTTCCGGCGAAACGGACGACGAATCCAGCGAACGGAGAACCGCATACGCCTTTGCCGTATCCCCGGACGCCGCCGCCGACGCGAGCTGCCACACGGCATACTCGGCAGACGGAACGACGAGGTTACGCACGTCCTCCGCCATGACCGTGCCCCCGCTTCTGTAAGAACACAGCTTGTCCAGCTCGGGACGAATGGAAGTCATATATCCGCGGCAGTACTGCCACAGAAGTTCAGCGGCGTCCGCCGCAACGAGCGCGCCGTATTTCTTTGCCTCGGCAGCCATCCAGCGGAACACGAATTTCTTATCCACGGGCGAACAGTCCACTTCCGTGAGCGAGGACAGGAACGCGGTCAGACGCGCATCCTTTTTTCCGCCCTTTTTATCCTTTGCCCTGCCGAGAACGACGAGAACGGCCGACGGCGCGGGATTATCCGCATAATCCGCAAGCTCCTCCGCTTCGGACAAAACGCCGACGATTACATACCGACGCTCCGCCATGACGGGCATAAGTCCGAGCGCGTCCGCAACGGCTCCGGAAGACGGCGCGTCAAGTTCGGTCACATTGAATTCCGGGAACGGAGTGTTCCCCGTTATGAGCGCAACCGCACGGCGGCGGACATATTCGTCGTCGCCCGTTATATAATATCCGAAACCGGGAGCGGACGAAAGCGACGATTTGAGTTCGGTAAATTTCATTTTTTCGTATCACCGCTTGGCGTAACGCCGCGGTTTTCCTCCGCGACCGCCGACAATATCTTTATTCCGCGTTAAATTATGACACTATATCATTAAATAAAAGTGAATGACCGCAGCCGTGTCGTTACAGTATATTGCGCACGAGAGGCAGACATTCGTCCGCCAGCCTCTCCGCCGCGCGCCGCGCCGCGAGAGCCGCCGCACGCGCGTCCGCGTTTTTCCCCGACAGGGCATATTCCTCCGCCTGCGCGGCGTATTCGCTCACCCGCTCGACGGAGTTCGCGTTGCCCGTAATGCCGAGGACCGCATCCTCGCGCAGAGCCGCAGCTTCGCCGAGCAGACGGACCGCCTCGTCGCACACGACGTCTTCCTCCGTCGCGGCAAGCAGTCCGTAAGCGGTATCCAGCTTCCCGCATACATCCGTATACCTTGCGGCGCACCATACCGTTTCCGCTATGCATGCGGCAAGCAGCAGCGCGAAAACCGCGCTTATCACAACTGACTTGCGCACGGCTCCGCCCTCCTCCGCCCGAGACGTATTTTCTTCGTGTAACACGGACCCGACGCCGGGCTTACGTACACGGTCCCGTCGCGGCGCACGTCCATATAAAGCACGTCGCGCAGCCCCCTGCATCCGCCGAGAGCGGCGGCAAACTGCTCGTCGCTTATGCGGAAAAGGCGTATGTTCTCTTCGATACGTCTGCCGTCTTCGGCGATGGGAACGGGCAACGACGGTTCTCCGCCCCCTTTTTCGGACTTCGGTATCACGGAGAACTTGCCGTTCGGTTCCACTATCGCATATGCGACAAGCGAAAGATCGGGGCAGCCGCAGCTGCGGCAGCTCATCACGACGTCGTCCACGCTCATGTTCAGCCGAGCGATGTTCTTTGCCGATATTCCGCTGCCGTCAACGACCACCACGCTGCTGCCGTCCGCGAACCGCCTGAACCGCCGGTGCCTTCTGCCGATGAAAGTAGGCACTATATCGAGAAACGCAAGCGTGACTACGGGCACGACTCCCGTATAAAGCGGCACCGCAGGATCGTTGAGAGGAAGGCACGCGACCTCGGCGAGTATCATGGTGATCACGAACTCGAACGGCTGCATTTCTCCTATCTGGCGTTTGCCCATCAGACGTATTACGAAAAACAGCAGCACGGATATTATGACGGTCTTTATCAAAACGATAAGCACACTGATATTGTGTGCTTATCGGTCCGACGTTATGCCGCGTCAATCATGCGAAAACGTAAAGCAGTTGACATGAAAGAGATTATCCATCGCCGTGTGCAGCTGAACGCATTCCTCCGTGCCGCCCAGTCTGTACAGCATTTCCCTGCCCACTCTGCGGGAAACTATCAGCCCCGCGCTTTTGAGCTGTTTGAGATGATGCGCTACTGCGGGGCTGGACATTCCGACGAGATCTCCCAATCCGCACACGCACTGTTCGCTGTGGCAGAGTATCCACAGGATTTTCAGCCTCGTCGGATCTCCGAGCTGCGCGAACGCCGCGCTTACCTTGCCGCAAAGCTCGTCCCCCGGCAGATTCGCGCGCAGCCGTTCGTTATCGTTTCCGTGCGTGTGATCATGCGCCGCCATGATCAGCCTCCCGCCGTGAAGCTGTCGTTATAGACGTATGCGCCTATGATATCCAGCCTGCCTTTGAACAGCTGTCTGCCCGCGTGCGTTCTGTTCTCTATCGATATATCTTCGGTAGAGAATGCCATGAGATAGTTGTCCTCCTCTTCGAGCACTATCTTATAAGGTTCTTTGACGTAGGACGCGAACACTATCCTGTCCCCGTTGGACGGACGCGTCTTGCCGAAATCGATTATTTTCACGCCCTTGCGGTATCTGCCCATAACGTCTATATCGGCGCATATGACGCGCTTTCCGAAACCGCGGTTCGTTATGAGCGCGATCTCTCCCTCCGGCATTATCTGCTTTATCATGACGCACCTGTCGCCCTCGCCGAGCTGAATACCCTTTACGCCCGCCGCGACTCTTCCCTGCACGGGGATATCCGACATGTCCGCGTTCAGGCACATTCCCTTTTCCGTAACGAACATGAGCGTGCTGCCCTCTTCGTAACGCTCTATGCCTATCAGCTCGTCTCCGTCGTTCACCTTGCACGCCTGGAACGCGGATTTGACCACGCCGAGATCCTTCCATTCGCTCTTCTTTACCATACCCATGCGCGTATAGAACAGCAGACACCCCGACGGAAGCGTATCTTCCACGGGAAGCGCGTAAAGCACCCGTTCGTCCTCTCCGGCGTCTTTGAATATTTTGGAAAGAGGAGCGCCGTTGTCCCTCCATTTTCCGTCGGGAATCGAGTCCGTATCTATCTTATAGCAATTGCCGCGGTTGGTGAAACAATACAGCCTGTGTTCGGTATCCGTTCTCACGATTACCGAGCATATCTCTTTCTTTGTCGAATTGTCGGTAAAATCGCGCGTGGCGAGATTGAAACTCTTCACGGTCATTTTTTTCAGCTGACCGAGCGCGTTTACCGCCACGACCGTCTCTTCCGCGGGCTTCGCCTGCGACATGTCCGCAACCGTATATTGTCTGATGTCGCCGAGCACGCTCGTCCTGCGGTTTTCCCTGAACGCTTTCTTTATCTGCTGCATTTCCGTTTTGACGGTTTCCATCTGCAGTTTTTTGCTTGCGAGTATCGCCTGTAATTTCGATATGAGCGCACGCACTTCGCGCAGTTCCTGTTCGAGTTTGAATACTTCGAGATGTGTCAGCCGGGCAAGGCGGAGATCGAGTATCGCCTGCGCCTGCGCTTCGCTGAGGTTAAAGCGCTTCCGCAGTCTGTCTCTCGCGTCGGACGTAGACGTACTGTTCTTTATTACGCGCACGACTTCGTCTATATTCTCCACCGCGATCACCAGACCTTCGAGTATGTGCTCGCGTTTCTTTGCCGCTTCGAGATCGAATTTCGTGCGGCGAACGACAACGTCCCGCTGATAATCCGTATAGTAGGATATGATTTCGAGCAGACCCATCTGCTGCGGTTTGCCGTTCGCTATCGCCACCATGTTTATGCCGAAAGAAGTGGACAGACTCGTCCCCTTATACAGCATATCGAGAATCGCGTCCACGTTGCCGTCTTTTTTGACCTTGATCACGGCGCGCATGCCGTTTCTGTCCGATTCGTCCGTTATGTCCTGAATGAACATCAGCGGCCCTTTCTTGTCCTCTTTGAGCTTGAGTATGCTTTCCAGGAGCGCGGATTTATTCACCTGATACGGCAGTTCGTCGATAACTATGAGCTTTTTGTCGTTGTCGTCGGCCTCTATGTGAATCTTCGCCCGCAGAGTTATCTTGCCTTTTCCCGTTTCATACGCGCGCACAAGCTCTTCGCCGCCTATCACGAATCCGCCGGTCGGAAAATCGGGTCCCTTGATGTATTTCATCATCTCTTTGAGAGATATCCTGGGATTGTCTATATACGCGCATACGCCATCTATCGTTTCGGCAAGGTTATGCGGCGGTATGTTCGTCGCAAGACCGACGGCAATGCCGCTCGCGCCGTTCACAAGCAGATTGGGGAATCTGCCCGGCAGAATGTCAGGCTCTTTCAGCGTGTCGTCGAAGTTGCAGCTCCAGCGCACCGTATCCTTTTCCAGATCGCGCAGCAATTCGAGAGAGAGAGCGGTAAGCCGCGCCTCCGTGTATCGCATTGCCGCCGCGCCGTCGCCGTCCACATTTCCGAAATTGCCCTGCCCGTCTATGAGAGGCGCATTCATATTGAACGGCTGAGCCAGACGGACGAGCGCGCCGTATATCGACGTGTCGCCGTGAGGATGATATTTACCGAGACAGTCGCCCACTATTCTCGCGCACTTGCGGTACGGCGTATCGTGCCGTATGCCGAGTTCGTGCATAGTGAAGAGTATGCGGCGCTGAACGGGTTTCAGTCCGTCCTCGACGCGCGGAAGAGCGCGGTCGAGAATGACGTATTCCGAATACGGAAGCATGGAGTCGTGCATCACTTCTTCCATGCTCTTTGTGATTATGTGTTCCTGTACGATATTTCCGTTGTCTGCCATTTCCGCCCCCGCTTATGCCTGATTCCTGCCTGCTTCCCTGATGAACTCGTCCACTTTATTGAAGTTCGCGTGTTCGACGATGTATGCGCGGCGCAGATCCACAGAATCGCCCATCCACGTCGTAACGAGTATTTCCGCCTGCACCGCGTCCTCGAGCGTCACCTGCATGAGCGTCCTGCGCCTGGGATCCATCGTCGTCTCCCAAAGCTGTTCCGCATTCATTTCGCCCAGCCCCTTATATCGCTGTATCGTATATCCGCGCCCCATGCGCGCCTTGCATTCGTCGAGAAGATCGTCGTTATAGACGTATTCGACGACGTCTTTTTTCGCAACCTTGTAAAGCGGCGGCATTCCGATATACAGATGCCCGTCCGTTATAAGCTGTTTCATATAACGGAAGAAGAAAGTCAGAAGTATCGCGCGGATATGTCCGCCGTCCTGATCCGCATCCGAAAGTATGACCACTTTGTGATAATTGAGATTGTCGAGATTGAAATCATCGCCTATCCCCGCGCCGAGAGCGGAGATTATCGTGCGGATCTCCTCGTTCTGCAGCACCTGATCTATACGCTTTTTCTCGGCGTTGAGCGGCTTGCCGCGAAGAGGCAGTATCGCCTGAAAACTGCGGTCGCGCGCCTGTTTGCACGTTCCTCCCGCGCTGTCGCCCTCAACGATGTAAAGCTCGTTGCGTTCCGGCTTTTTCCCGGTGCACGAGGCGAGTTTGCCGACGAGATTGAAGTTGTCCGCCTGATTTTTGAGCCGCGCCTGCTCTTTGCCCTTTCTGACTGCCTCGCGCTCGCGCGCGGCGTTCAGTCCCTTTTTGAGGATTACGTCCAGAACATCGTGATGAGCGTCGAGGAATTCGGTCAGCTTCTGATAGACGAGAGCGTCCATCGCCTGACGCACGAACGGATTGCCGAGTTTGGTTTTGGTCTGCCCTTCGAACTGCACGTTCTGCATCTTTATCGCAAGCACCGCCGTCAGTCCCACGCGGTAGTCGTCGCCGAGAAGATTCTCGTCCTTGTCTTTGAGCACTCCCGTTTTTCTCGCAAGATCGTTGAGCGCGCGCGTCAGAGCCGTCTTGAATCCCGTTTCGTGCATACCGCCCTCCGGCGTGGGTATGTTGTTGACGAACGAGAATATGTTCTCCGTGTATGTGTCCGTATACTGAAGAGCGAGTTTCATATACACGTTGTCCTTTTCGCCGTCGAGGTACACGGGCGGCTTGTGAAGAGGATCTTTCGTTTCGTTGAGATACTCGACGAAATCGGATATGCCTCCCGTGTAACAATATTCCCTGCGCGCGGGCACGTTGTTGACGACGACGCGTTCGTCCGTCAGGACTATATGAACCCCGTCGTTCAGGAAAGCCAGCTCCTTGAGCTTCTTCGAAATCACGTCTATATTGAAATTGATCGTGTCGAATATGTTTTTGTCCGGCATGAAACGAACGTAAGTCCCGTGTCTGTCCGTCTTTTCGCCGGTTTCGAAAAGCGGGATCTTCACGCAGCCGCCGTGCCAGTGCTCGCCGTCGTATCTGCTCTCGAATTCCGCGCGGTATACCTTTCCGTCCTTGTATACTTCCACGTTGAGCCACGACGAAAGGGCGTTCGTGACCGACGCGCCGACGCCGTGCAGACCGCCCGAAGTTTTATAATTGTCGTTGTTGAATTTGCCGCCGGCGTGCAATTTGGTGAAAACCACTTCCACGCCGCTCACGCCCATCGTCGGATGCTTGTCCACGGGAATGCCGCGCCCGTTGTCGAGAACGCTCGCGCTGCCGTCGGAATGTATCGTAACTTCTATTCTGTCCCCGAAACCGTTTGCGATCTCGTCCATGGAATTGTCCACGATCTCCCACAATATGTGATGAAGCCCTTTCGCACCCGTCGAACCGATGTACATTCCCGGACGAAGCCTGACGGCGTCCAGTCCTTCGAGAACCTGAATATCCTGCGCCTTATAATCTTTAGCCAATGTATCTTCTCCCTTTTTTCCGTGTGCTGCGGCGCATAAAGCATGCGTCCGTCTGCATTATTATAACACACCGCTCCCCAAATTTCAATAGTTTTTATACAATTATTTTTCACCGTTTTGACGCTGTCGCGGTTTGTAACAAAAAAATAAGCATAAATATGCGATATTATGTATAAATATACAAAAATCCGATGCCCGGCGCATGAATAATCCGCGCATAACGGGAATAATTATTCCCATGAGAAAAAAAATCGTGATGACGGGCGGAGGAACGGCGGGACACGTCGTGCCGCTGCTCGCTCTGCTGCCGTATCTCGGCGACAGATACGAAGTGCATTACATCGGACGAAAAGAGGGCGCCGAACGCGAACTCGCGGAAAAATGCGGGGTGATCTATCACGGCACGGACTGCCCGAAACTGTCGCGCGGGAAGCTGCTCTCGAATCTCGCAGTACCGCTGCGGCTCATGCGCGCAAGAAAAGCGGCAAGGAAAATACTCGGAGATATTTCGCCGTCGCTCATTCTGTCAAAGGGCGGCTATGTTTCGCTGCCTGCCGCACTCGAATGCGGAAACGTTCCGCTCGTGCTGCACGAGAGCGACACCTCGCTCGGTCTGGCAAACAGACTGGCGGCAAAACGCGCCGCCGTCATATGTTCGTCGTTCCCTCTGCCGCCCGCAGGAAAGAAACGCGTTGTGCATACCGGCAGTCCGCTGCGCAAATCCATATATTTCGGCAGCCGCGAACGCGCTGCGCGGACATGCGGTTTCGGAGGCGCGAAAAAAACGCTGCTCATTACCGGAGGCAGTCTGGGAGCGAAAGCGATCAACGACTGGACGGACGCGCACCTCGGAGAACTGACCGCAAAATACGACGTAATCCACCTGCGCGGACGAGGCAACGAAGCCGAACCTCGCGCGGGTTATGCGCCGTTCGGTTACGTTCCGGATCCGCAGGACCTGTTTGCGCTCGCCGATCTCGTCGTCACCCGCGGAGGCGGTAACACGCTGTTCGAACTCGGCGCACTGGGAAA
>CASEMM010000149.1 GCA_949289095.1 uncultured Eubacteriales bacterium
CAACGCTCTTCTATGGTAAAATGTTTGTAGTTCATACAAATCTCCTTTGCAGTAAAATTTGTTTCGCAACCCTATTTTACCACAGATTTGTATGAACTCCTTTTTTCTCTCCACTGTTGCACTTAATAGTATAATTCACCCAGATTAAGACAGCGGAGCGCGGGACGCATGGGAATGCGCAGCGCTCGGTCGGGATGTGCGGCGACGAGCTCGGACGGAAGCCCCTTGGTTTCCTTTCCGAACACGAGGAACGCGTCGGCGGGATAATCCGCGTCGGTATACAGGCGCGACGCTTTGGAAGAAAAATAAAAGAACTTCTCCTCTCCGAATCGATCCGTCAGCGTTCGCAGATCCGGCACGCGTTCTATATGCAGTTTATCCCAATAATCGAGTCCCGCGCGCTTTACGCGCGACTCGGTTATCTCGAACCCCAGCTTGCCGACGAGATACAGCGGCATTCCCGTGCATGCGCATGTACGGGAGATATTGCCCGTGTTTTCGGGTATTTCCGGCTCTACGAGCACTATGCTTATCATTAAATCTCTCCTTGTCGTATGCGGCGGAAGGGTTGCCGGAACAAAGCGGACAGACCGCGCCGCGGTGATCGGCGCAGACGGCAGCCTTTCCGCCCGACCCGTTCATCTTCGAGTAAACGCTTCCCCGCCGCGACCCATACGTCAATCATTATACCACGCGCGCCCGTGTTTTGCAACCGTTCGCGTCGGATTGCGGTAAATGCCATAGCCGCAGCAGGGCGCGTGCGGTATACCGCCGCGCGCGTTCTGCATGCCGCTGAAAATATTCCCGCACGCAGCATCTGCGCCGCGTGCGGGAATAAGGGTGATGGGGTTATGAAAATGTCATTATACTGTTTCTTCCGCCGCCGCCGTTTCCGGAGTGGTAAGATCGTAAATCCTCACGATGCGGCCTCCGGGCACGACGCACAGACGCTGCCCGTAACCGTTTGCTCTGAGCGTGAGTTCGATATAGTTATCCGCCCCCACCTCGCTGCACTTCAGATCGTAAGACGACTGCGTGAACTCCACTTCCGTACCGTTGACCGCGATCTTGAATTTAAGGAGCGTGTCGCTCACCCGCTGCACGGTGAACTTAATCGTAAACTTCGTTTTGCCGTCAAATGTCAGCGGGGTACCTATATTGCCCTCGGCGACCGTCTCGGACGCAGTGGTATAATAGTGATTTTTCACCGTGATTTTGTCGCTTTCCACGGTAAGGAACACACCGCCGTTGTTTGTGGCGTTGATAACCGACTGCTCTCCCGACGTTGCGAACAGGATCATGTCGAACGCGCCGGTGGACGACATTTCAAGCTCCCAGCCGTAATCCTTGCCGTACACTTTCGTCGCATCGTTGTTGATTTTGCTCGCGGTTTCTCCGAGATGCGTATAGCTGCCGTTTTCGCCTTTTACATAGAAGAAATCGAAACGCGCGGGTTCGTGGACGAACTTCAATGCGCCGTTCATTTCCACGGGTTTGGCTCCCGTCTCGTCGCCGGAAGTGAACGTCGTCCACTTATCCGGATCGAAGAAATCCTTGCCGTTTATCACGACTTCGGGAAGTTCGGGCGCATTCGGGTCCTCCGCCTCATCGTCGGGATCGGGCTCGGGTTCGGGTTCCGGCTCTGCGGCGATCTGCACGCCCTCGGGGAAATCATACGTTCCGTCCGCATTCATCGTATACGTTTCGCCCTCGAGAACGAACGAATAACTCCCGCCGCCGTTTTCGATATATCCCTTATCGTCGGCAAGTTCCGGAAGAGCGAACGTATTGGACTTTCCGTGTTCCGTGCAGGCGAAGTTTATCGTACCCGTTTCCGTCTCCGTGGGAAGATCTATCGTAGTTACGGTATCGTCGTCCCACCACTTTTCCGTGAAACCGCTGAGTTCCGCAGACGTTTTTATGTTGATGTAATCCAGGTTGCAAACGCCCGCAAGCACGCTCATTACGATGAGATTGCTTCCCTCTTTTATCGTTATAGGCACTTCGACGTGCTGTATGCAGGTGTAATTGTTACCGCCCTTTACCTGATCCGCATTGCCCGCGGGAACCACTACGTCCGTATCGAGCGTGACGTCGTTCACTCTGATGTCGTACATTGCCGCAAGTTCGCGCTCAACCCAGCCGCTCGTATAAGCGGATGCGACCGCGACTTCCATCGTGCACTTATACGCCGCGGAAGATTCGAACTCGAATATGTATTTATTGGACGTATTGGTTATGTTTCTTATTATTATGCAACCGCCGAACGAAACATCGAAGAAGTAAGACTGCGCGCGGCATATTCCTCCCATGGAACTGTTTGAACTCGTACTCACGCCGTTGAACTGCGCCGCTTCCGCTTCGAATATGTGGTCGACGCGCTCGCCCGGATCTTCCGGGGTATTGTCCTCCGGTTCAGGCTCTTCGTCGGGATATTCCGTCGTCGGGAGCATTGGTTTCGAAGTGTCTATGGGCTTCTCCGTCTTGTCGTCTCCGCAGCCGGACGCAAATACCGACAGCGCGGATATCATGAGCACGGCGACAAGCGCGAATGCGGTTATCAATCGTTTAATCCGTTTCATTTTTTCCCTCTCCTCCTTCGGCGTTTTCTGCCGCAAACCGATTTCCGGCGCGTTTACCGAATACTATCGTGAGCACGAGCATGGTCACGGAAGCCGCGGTAAGCACCGCAAACAGCGCTATTATACCGTACAGAGCGCTCTGCCACCAAGGAGTTACGATCTCGACTATGGATTCGCGGGTCATACCGTTGAACGTATGCGTTCTGACGACGTTATAGATTATTATTTTGGTGGATTCGCGCAGAGCCTGTGCGAATTCGGGGTCGTTCTCCCAGCCGCCGAAATACGTCGAAGGCGTACCGTTGCCGTCAAACGAATTGGTTCCCGCAAGTATCGCGTCGGGTTTGGACATATGCGAGGACTGCACCCAGTCCGTGATGTTGATGCCGTCCCAGCCCCACTCGGTGCGGAGGATATCCGTCTGCAGTTCCCTGCACATACCCGACCAGCGCGTGCCGACGCGGGTGAACGAATTCATCGTGCCGCTTGCGCCGCCGTCCGTGAAGATTATCTCGAACGCCTTGAGGTAAGTTTCGCGCGCGGTCTGTTCGTTAGCCCATATGCCGCAGTAGTGGCGGTACGTTTCCATATCGTTGAACGCGAAATGCTTGACGTACGCGATATTGCCCTTCTCCTCTATGCCCTGAACCTGCGCGGCGCCTATGAGTCCGGAAAGCACGGCGTCTTCGGAGTAGTATTCCCAGTTTCTGCCGCCGAAAGGACTGCGGTGAATATTTCCGCCGGGACCGTAAATTCCGTTATATCCGAGGTAAAGCATATCCTCGCCCATATGCTGCCCGACCTGTTTCACTATCTCGGTATTGAAAGTGCACGCAAGCACGGGAGCGGACGGATAGCAGGAGTAAGTCCAGTCGTCCACGTCCTCGTTTGGTATCTGCCAGTTGGACTCGCCGCGTTTCGTGATACCAACGGGGCCGTTTTCCTGACGGCTGTCCGGCATGGCGACGCTTTCCGCGCCGTTGAGCTGATGATACGCGTTGGCGCATATGAGCGCCTGCTCCTGCCACGTCATCTGATCGAGAAGCTGATTCCATTTCGCTTCCCATTCTTCGCTCCAATCCTCGTCGTATTCGTTGAGCGGTGCGTCTATGAAATCGTACGCAACGAGGTCGCCGTTGTTTACGTCCGGCTGACCGTTCGTCGAACCGCTCGCAAACACGCCGTAAGAGGGCAGTTCGTCGGGATTATCCGCCGCGCTGACATGAGAGATGGCGAGATCGCCGACGATATCTTCCGTTATGGTAAGCTGCGTCGCGGAAGAAGGATAGGTGTTCTCCCAATCGCTGCGGGACAGATATGTCACGCTGTTCGATCCCTTTCCGTCATACTCGTTCATATCCATGACGTCGCTGAGCCGGTTGTATACCGGCTCGCCCGTCTGACGCGAAACCGCATAGGTTTCCGTATCCGCGGAAAGGTTCTGCGACCACACGAAGTCCGCGCCCATCGTAACGATGCGGGAACTTTCTCCCATGAGCGTCTGCGCTTCGGGCGTTTCGCCCTGCGCCGCGAGTATGTTGTTCGCCGCGACGTGCGAATCCGTCGCCGCCGTCAGATAATACGTTCCGCCCTGAATGACGTAACGTCCCTGCGTTTCGTCTCCGTTGTCGTAATCTGCGACATACGTCTTGAAATAGTCCTTCGGAACGACGACGCTCACGGTTTCCGTCTGACCGGAAGAGAGTTTGCCGGTCTTGGCAAAACCGACGAGTTCGATGCCTGCGACTTCCGCGCCGCTCTCCTCGTCGTACGGCTTGGAGAGGTATATCTGCACGACTTCCTTGCTCGCAACGCCGCCCGTGTTGGTGACGTCGAGGGTAACGGTATAACTGTCCTCGGCGGGACTTACGGAGAAATTCGAATACGAGAACGTCGTATAGCTGTCGCCGTAACCGAACGGGAATGCGACTTCGCTTCCGTAGTTCCAGCCGCCGGACGACTCCTTTGCTCCGGCGGAAGAGAGCGCGCCCGTACCCGCCGCGTCCGTCACGCCGTCCATATATCTCGTTTCGAAATATTTATAGCCGACGTAAATTCCCTCCGCATACACCATGTAATGTCCTTCGTAACGGACATTGGACAGTACGTCGTCCGCTCCGGTATATGTATGTTTGTTATCGTTCGCCGTGGACGGATGAGCGAACAGATTGTATGCGAGCGTATCGGACAGTCTGCCGGAAGGGCTTTCGTTGCCCACAAGCAGTTCCGCAAGCGCGTTTACGCCCGACGTTCCGCATTCTCCCATGTATATCGCCGCGTCGATACCGTCCATATACGGCTCGAAATCGCGCATCATGACGGGATTGCCCGTATTGAGAACGAGTATGACTCTTTTGAACGTATCGTTACCGGTTACGTTGGAAAGCAGATCCTTCTCTTCCTGCGTCAATGTGAGATAACCGCCGTCGGACTGACTGTTTTCGTTGCTCGTATGCAGATCGCCGTTCTCGCCGCCCGTACGCGAAACGATGATGACCGCGGCGTCCGAATAATCCGCAAAGGATTTTTTGACGTCGTCCGTGTAAACGCTCCACGGAACTTCGTTTATATTGCCGGGACCGCTCTCGCTGTAATTGGCTTTACCGCGGGAATAACCGGAACCCTCGCCTATATCGTAAAAGTTCCACAGCTTGTCGTTCACCTCGAAATAACGGGACATGGCGCTTTTGAGAGAAGTGGAAGCGTCTCTGCCCGTCTGCGTCACGGTGTCGATATGTCCGGATCCCGTGCCGGACTCCACGATATCGACGGACGAATGGCTGAAAAAGCTCAGTTTGCTGCCCTCCGCGACGGGAAGCGCGTCGGAACCGTCCGCTATACCGTTGTTCCAGAGCAGAACCATACCCTCGGCTGCGGCTTTGCGGGTCATTATCTTGTTCTCTATGAACAGCCCCTCGCCGTTGGGATTCGCCCAGTCCGATTCGAACCTCATTTTTTCCGTGGTGCCGACCGTCTTGGTCGTGCTGATGCCGAAGATCATGTTGATCGCAGCCGAGCCGTATTTTACCGCTATCGTCGTACCGACTATCATTGCGATGAGAAAAACCGCGAACACGCTCGTCAGAATTATCCACAATCTCTTGCGTCTGAATAATTTGACCGACATTATTTCCTCCTTTTATGGTTGATGTCGGCATAAAAATAACCCTGTCTTATGATTTTTTCAATACTTTTGTCGTAATTTCGGAAGCAAAAGCCGTAATCTAAAAAAGCGAAGCCGTTTTCAGGCTTCGCCGCGTTTTCCGTTTCCCGCCGTTCCGGGTTCGGGGATTACTATGTCGAGATTGAATTTTCCGCCGCCGAGAGAAACCGCGAGTTCGCCGCCGTATTTTTCCGCGGTACGCCGCATGCTGCGCATTCCGTAGCCGTGGTAATCCCTGTTTCTGCCGGTCACCGGCAGACCGTCTTCGAGTTCTATGTGTCCCTCGTAGTAATTCTCGACGTGCACGACGAGCAGATCTTCCACTTTCCGCACTATTACGTTGACGCACCGTTTTTCCCCGTCCGTAACTTTCTCCGCACTCTCTATGGCGTTCGAAAGAGCGTTGCCGAACAGCGAGTACACGTCCATTCTGTCCATGAACGACAGCATTTCGCCGTGAGCGACGCAGGTCATCTGAATGCCGCGGCTGTCGCACAGCAGTTTCTTTTCCGTAAGAATGACGTCGAGCACGTCGTTGCCCGTCTTGACGGCGGAATCGTATATCATGATCGCGTGCTCTATCTCGGCGATGTTCTCTTCCGAAGCGTCCTTGCGCAGCGCGGAAATCTGGTGTTTCAGGTCATGGCATTTGATGTTTATCAGCTCTATGTTCTCGCGGCTCAGTTCATACTGCTTCCGCTCGCTGCGCAGCACTTCCGCCATGGCGTCCATGCGCTCCCGCATGTTCTCGTTGCGGCTGACGTCGAATACGCTGCTCACTATCAGCCCGCAGCACAGTACGGCGTAAACGCTTTCGGCGATGACGGACAGCACGTTGCGATCCGGAATATCCGTCGTTATGCGCGACATCCCCATGCAGACTATAACGACGACAAACGCGGTTATCACTTTGCGCAGGTTGTCCGCATTGCGCATCAGTTCGCTCGTATGATTGCGTATGAGCAGAAAATACAGCACCGCATACAAAGCCGAAAACACTATTGCTTCGACGGCGAGCGAAACGAACGGACCGTACGGTTCCCGCGAGAAGAATTCGGGCATGGTTACGAGATTCACTATATTGCGCGCGACGTGCTGCGCGGCATATCCGCCCGAACACACAAAAAGCACCTGCGATATATTGCTTCTGAACGACAGAAACACCGTCGCAATCGTCATTGCGAATATCGCGCAGTAGAACACGAAGTTGAATACCGAATCGCTTACCCCTCCCCCGGATATGTTGCCGTAAGCGTACCACTTGTCCGTTATGACGGAATAAACTATCTCGGTCCATACCGCGATGAACACGCTTGCGGCTCCGTAGCCGAAAAACGCGACGCGGAAATATCTGCGGCGCGGCATTGTTCTGGCAAACAGGAATTCCGCAACGAGTATCTCGACGACCATCAGCGGCGGAGCGAAGAAAGAAAGCAGCGCGCCTGCCGTCATACGCTTCCTCCGAGATACTTCGCCACTTCTCCGAGGAACGATTTCCTCTTGGGCTGGCTTATGCGCAGTCTGTCTCTGCCCACGACGACGCACTCGCCCTCCACGCATTTCACGTATGCGAGATTGACGAGATAACAGCTGTTGCACAGTACGAAATGTTTTTCGTCCAGTTTCGCTTTCATGGACGACAGCGAACCGCGGACGCGGAATTCTCCGTTTTCCGTATGCACGGTCATGTCATGGTTCGATACCTCGATGTAAGTTATCTCCCCCGTTCCGACGCGACGCATACCGCCCTTGCCGGAAAACACGAGCGTATCGCTGTCCGCCTTATGATCTATCATCCGGCACAGCCGTTCCATTTTCATCGCAAAAGCATCGTACCGTACGGGTTTCAGCACGAAGTCGTACGCTCCCACTTCATATCCCTCTATCGCGTACTGCGCGAGATTGGTGACAAACACTATCACAACGTCGGTATCGCGTTCGCGGATCTTTCTCGCGGCGTCCATGCCGTTCATCATGGGCATCTGTATGTCCATGAACACTATATCCGCTTCTGCCGAATAGTTCTCAAGCAGCGATACGGCGTTATCGAAAACGGTCACGGAAAAAGCGCGCCCGTTCTCCGCCCCGAAGCGATCGATGTGCGCTTTGAGATTCGCCGCGGCAGACGGCTCGTCCTCGAGTATAGTTACGTTTATCATTTCCGATTCCTTCTCTTCCGTATCTCAACGAAATTTTACCATAAAACGGCCGTTTTGTCAATACCGTTTTCAGCCGGCAAAAACGCGCTCGATAAAATCGAGATTTTTTATATACGCCATGTCGTACTCTGCCGGATTCCACGTCGCATGAGTCAGCGCATAAAGCAGATATGAAATACACACGCCGTGCGACACGACGAGAACGCGCTTTCCGTCGAAGCGCGCAAGCATGTCTTCAAGAAAGGAGCGAACGCGCCCGAATACGGATTCGCCGCTCTCCGCACCCTTCGCTTTGTCCAGAGCATAAAACAATTCGGTATGATCGGGCAGACCGAGTTCGGCATAAGTCTTTCCCTCAAGCTCTCCGAAATTGCGTTCTTCCAGACGCGGATCGGACACGGGAACGACGCCGCTGCCTTCAAGGAGCAGTTCGGCAGTGCGCCGCGCGCGTTTAAGAGGCGAACAGAACGCCGCGTCCGGCGGCGGACAGAGCTTTCTGCCCGCAGCGCGCGTCGCCTCTTCGCTCTCCGGCGCGAGAGGAATGTCGCTCATTCCCTGCACCCTGCCCGCTATATTCCATGCCGTTTTCGAATGTCTCACTATGACGAGTCTGACCATGTTCTCCGTTCTCCGCAGTATTACCATAATACCACCGAACGGAAATTAAATCAACCGTTTGCGCGTCTTCCCGCAGCTCCGGCGTCCACTATGCGCGCAACGAGCACGCTCATGTCGTCGCGGCATCCGTTCGCCGACGCTGCCGCGAGTATGCTCTCCGCCATTTTGCGCACGTTGGGACTGACGCACGCTGCCGCCGTTTCGGGCAGATCGCGCACGGCATCCGTCACTCCGTCCGTCACGAGCACTATGTAATCCCCGTCTTCCAGCCGGCGCCTGGCAAGCGAGTACGATGCGGTTTCCAGCGCGCCCGCAGGCAGCGACGAGCCGCGCACGACCGATACGGTCTCTCCGTGCAGCACGAGCGTGGGCGGAGATCCCGCTTTTATTATATCCGCATTCCCGCATCCGAGATCTATGCCTACCGCGTCCAGCGCGCCGAATTCCTCCCCCGGACGCGAAGCGAGAAACGAATTGACGGAATCTACGGTTTCTCCCGCGTCGAATCCCGCCCTGAACTGATCCTCTATGACCGAAAGCGCGGTACGGGTGAGCTTTGCCGCTCCCCGTCCGCTTCCGCTGCCGTCGCACAGCGTCAGCAGCGCGGTGTTGCCGAAGCCCGTAACAGACCAGCCGTCGCCGCTTACGGTGTTGCCGTCCTTAGGCCGCGACGCGCACGCATAAACTATATCGAGCGCCGGAGCGGGCGCGAACGACACCGCTTTCCACACGGGCGTAACGTCGTCCGTACGTTCGAGGCGCACCCGTCCGAGAACGCGGCTTATTCCCTCCTCCGCAGCCTCTGCGCTGACCGAACGCGGCACGAGCGCGATCCCCCTTTTTTCCGCCGTAACCAATCCTCCCCCGCACGGCACGCCGGTTTCGGGCAGATCGCGGCGCAGTCTGCCGGACAGCGCTGCGTCGAACCGATAATCCTCCGCTATTTCGGACGCCATTTTTCCCACCAGACGGCGCAGACTGTCCAGTCTCGCGGCATAACTTTCCGCATTGCGCTTTTCCGTTTCGGCGGTTTCCGCGCGTCCGCGTACCTCGCGCATTACCTCACCCGCCAGGCGCAGCATCTTTCCGCCGCTCGCGCACGGTTCGGACAGTACGGCGGTTTTAAGCGCGCCGCCGCCGGACGCATAATCCAGCGCGTACGAACGCAGTTCCCCGCGTACCGCGCACGTATCCCGTTTTTCGCAGGATGCGCAAACTCCCGAAAGCGCGTCGGATACGCAATCCGCGGCATATTCCGCGCCGCCGCCGGACGAAAGCAGAGCGCTCATCTCACCGAGAGCCTCGCTCGCGCGGACCAGCCGTTCGGGCAGCAATCTGCCCATACCGGACGCCGCCGCGATCTCCGTCAGATCGGCCGGGGCGCGGAAAAAAGACGTCAGCGCGGCGACCGCCCTGCGCGGCAGCGCCGTAAACAGAACGCAACCGCACGCAAGCGCGACCGTATCCTGATAAGACGGAACGCTCTCTCCGAAAAAGAACGCGCACGCCGCCCAGCCGAGCAGCAGTCCGAGCGCGGGCAGAGGGCGCGCTCCGCCCATAAACGCGCGGCACGCGAGCGCAGCGAACGACAGCGCGGCAAAAGCCGAAATATCCCCGGTAAGCCCCACGCCTGCCGCAGCGATCAGTCCCGCAAGCAGTCCGGTTTCCTTCGAACGGCACTTGCCGACGAGCGGGACGATAAACGCAAATACGAGATACGACGTGCGAAAGCCGTAAATATCGGCACGGCCGAGCCCCGCGAAAAGCACGAGGCACAGTACCGCCGCGCCGGCGCACTCGAACGAATCGGGACAGTATATGTCCTTTCCCGCAAGGAGCGGCACTCCGAATGCGGCAACCACTCCGGTGACCGCGGACAGAGCGGCAGTAAGCGCGGCGGAAATGACCGGCGCGCCGCAGAAGTATTCGAGAACGAACGCCAGAGCCGTCTGCAACGTCAGATGCGTTATGTACCGCCACAGTCTTTTGCGTTTTATGCGCGCACACGCAGAGATTATGAATCCCGCCGCCGCGCCGGCGACGGCGCTGCCGGCCGCCGACGCAAACGGAAGCAGATCCGGCACGGCAATTATGCTCGCAGCAAGATAATACGCCGAAGCGAGCGGGCTGCCGCCCGCAAGCAAAACCGCAAGGTGCAGACCGCGCCCGAACGGACGGACGGTCAGCACCTCCGCAAACGCTCCCGCAAGCATGAACGCGAACGTGAGCGCGTGAACGATTATTTTCTTTATCATGCGCGCTTTCTTCATCTCCGCGAGTATAACACGGCGATGAGGGCGCATTGCGGCATATTACCGCGATAAACGTCGCAAAAACGCGATTTACGAAATTTTCACGTTCACGTCATACCCGAAAACCGCTCCCGCTATCGACGCTCCGTTACGTTCGAACTCCTTATATTCCTTCGGATGCGAACGGTAAAACTCGGTGCGCACGCCGAGTACGTCTTCCGAACGCGCCGCTTCCGCGGCGGCAGCCAGTTTCCGTTCCGCGCTCGCAGCGAACGCCTCAGCGATTTCGGGCGCGATCATGCGGATGACGTTCTCTCCGCCCGTGCGCTCGATAACCGAATACCTGTCCGCAAAACGCACCGTCAGATTCAGACGCATGCTCACATCGGGCGAGCCGGGAGACACTTCGAGAGACGCGGATTTACCCGTTATCTCGCCGAGAAGAGGAATGCTTTCGCCGTCGTGTTCCCATACCGCGTCTATCAGTCCCCCCTTGCCGCGCGGCGACATAAGCATGAGTCCGTAAGTCGCGTCCTCCGTCAGTTCGGTTATGCCGCCGCCTATTGCCCGGCACACGCGGGGCGGCGCAAGTTCAGTTTTTTCCCCCTCCTGCGCGGATGCTCCCGAATCGTCCGAACCCGAATTGCCGGACGGCTGACCGCCCGACTCGTCGGAACTTTCCGACACCGAGAACACGGGCAGCGCCGCCGCGCGCGACTTGCCGGCAAGAGCGGTCAGCACGCCGAGAGCCGTGGGAACGGGCACGGGCGCGCCGTCGTCGGCAAATCCCATATAATCGGTCACACCGCTTCCGCTGCCCAGTTTAACCGCGGATCGCATAAACTCGTCCGCTCTTCCGCCCGCGGAAAGCACCGCGCAGCCCGCATTCACTTCGGACGAGGACAGCAGACTTTCAAGAGCCGGCAGAATGTCCGAAGCGCTCATCTCCGCGCCGAGCACTATGGCTCCGCAATGCCCGAACTCCGCCGTTCTGCCGTATCTCTCATTCATGTCGGCGAGCGCGTCAGTTACGTTTCCGCCCTCCCCGTGCACGTTCTCCTCTCCGCTTCCGCCCGTCATTACGGCGGTAAGAGTCACTCCGTCCTCTTCCGCATCGATGCCCAGCGCGGTCACCATCATGCATGAAGCTATCTCCGCTTCGGGCACGAGAGGCGTGAACGCAAGCAGTACGAGAATTCCCGCCAACAGCAGTATGAGCAGTCTACTCTTTGTTTTTGCGTCCGGTTTTTTCACGTTTCCTCCTTTTTACAGCATTAACGGCAACGGCTGCGAGTCCGGCAAACGGCAGACCGTACTGGACTATAACCGCGGGCAGCGCGAAAAATTCCGTCGCATACTCCGTCGCAAGATTGAGATTGACCGTGAGCGCGAGCAGTACGAACACTGCCGCCGCGCCGACGAACGCGATTATTCTTCCGGCACGCCGCCCGAGAGCGTATTCGAGACAGCGGGCATAAAACATCGCGGTCATTCCGGCGGACAAAAACACCGCTCCCAGCCACAGACAGAACACCACGAGATCGGTTCTGCCGAAGCGGAAACTGCCTATCGAATATTGAGCGATACTGCTTATGCTGTGCCCGTATGCAAGGAGATACGGCACGTCGCCGTAAGACGCAAACAGCACCGCGGACATAAGAGCGAGGCATACAAACGCAGCCGCCGCGGAAACGAGCGAAAAGGCGAGTTTGCCCCCTCCTTTCGCCCGTCCGGTTGCGGCAAGCAGCAACGTGAAATCTCCGAACCAGACGGGCAGCGAACGCAGCCCTTTCGCCACTCCTTCCCCGCCGTCGGCAAGCATAGGACGGAGCGCGCCGAGATCCGCATGCGGCAACGTGAGCGCGCCGAGGACGATTATCCCGACGGCCACGAACGGCGTTATCGTTTCCGCAAGCCGCCCCGCCGACGACAGAGGGCGCGTGGCAAAGTATGCGAGAAAAAGCATGAACGGAATAAGATGCGGCGCGCCCACGTCTGCCGGGAATACCGTGTTTGAAAAGAACAAACGCACGTCAACGAGCATGAAATACAGTTTGACGAGCCAGAACGCGGCGGCGACGAGAAAAATCGCGGAAGCCGCCGTTTTCCCGAACGCGCTTTCGAGAAGTTCGCCGAAACTCTTTTCTCCCGACAGCACGACGACGGCGACTACGAGCGCGAGAAGCGCGAGATCTATGCCGAGTTCGACAATAAGCACCACGAAAGCGTCTTTTCCGCACAGTCGCAGCATAAGTACTGGCAGATTGAACATCTTCATCGCCATGCCGAGCAGAAACGTCAGCAGCACGAACTGTCTGAGACTTACCTTATCCATTCTTTCTCCTCTGCCTCGTCGGATTGACGTTGGGCACTCCGCGCGGGCGGGTCGTGACTTCGCATACGGGCGATTTGAGCAGCCCGTCCTGTCCGTCGGATTTTATGTGCGGAGCGAACGGAGCGAGGTACGGCGAACCGTAAGAATCCAGCGAAAGGACGTACAGCAGTGCCGTCATAACGCTCACGAGGACTCCGTAAAGTCCGAGCATGCCGCCCGCCACGGTGAACAGCAGGCGCAAAAACGTACTCGAACCAGCAGCGTTCGGCACGGTATACGTGCATATGGAGGACAGTGCGACTATCATTACGGCTGGAGAGCCTATCATGCCGGCTTTGACCGCCGTTTCTCCCAGTACGAGCGCGCCCACTATGCTCATCGCCAGTCCCATTGCCTGCGGCATGCGCACGCCCGCCTCGCGTATGATCTCGAACAGAAACATCACGAACAGCACTTCGGCAAGCGGAGGAAACGGCACTCCCCTCGTCGCGTTCACGACGGTAACCAGCAGCTGAAGCGGAAGCACGGAAAAGTGAAACACTTCGAGCGCCACGAAAGTTCCGGGAAGCAGCAGTCCGATAAACAGCGACGCGACGCGCGTCATGCGTATGAGGGACGCGTAAGCCGAACGTTCGTAGTAATCTTCGCTGGACTGTACGTCCTCGAAAAACAGATACGGCAGCGTAAGCACGATAGGAGTTCCGTCGCACATTATGCCCACGCGTCCTTCGAGTAGTTTCGCCGCGAGTATATCCGGTTTTTCGCATGTCCCCGTCTGGTTGAACACGGAATGCGGACGCGGTTCGAGGTATGACTGCAGATACTGCGAATCGATTATGCCGTCCGTATCGATATTTTCCAGCCGTTTCCTTATTTTCGCCGCCGTCGCGGGATCCGCCACGCCGCGAATGCTCACGATCGCTATGTCCGTACACGTGCGTCTTCCTATCTTCATGCGCTCGACGAGCAGATCCGGCGTTTTCAGCTTGCGTTCGATGAGCGACAGATTGGTCTTTATGCTCTCCGTGAATCCCTCGCGCGGACCTTTTACTATGCCCTCCGTGGGCGGTTCGGACACCGAACGCGTTTCGTACTTTCTTACCGCAAGACGCACGCACCCGCGCTGCCCGTCGAGAAAGACAAGCCCGTCGCCCGCAAGCAGATAGTCGAGGGCTTCCTTCTCGTCGTTTACGAACGTGCGCTCGAAATTTGTGAGAACGCGCGTTTGCAGCGTTTCGTAATCGAACGGGGTTACGTTCGCCTCGCGCAGTGCGCGCAGGCATTCGAGCAGCGCGTTCTGATCGGACAGATCCGTCGTCCCCAGCACGCACCCGCGCACCCCGCACGAAACGAAATCCGTCCGCACGTACAGCGACGGCGTTGCGACTTTTTCAAGAAGTTTTTCCGCTCCGTCCATATACGGATATATTGCCGCGGAATTTGTCGGAATATACGGAAACAGAGAATTTTGCGCATTCCGCGCCTCCCGCGCGGGAAACAGCCCCGGCGCGCCCGCCTGAAAGAAAAACCCGCCGGGAAATTTCCCGAACGGGTCTTTCGAATTAGTGATGGGCTTGTGTCATGCCTGCGGATCACTCCATAAACTCGATGTACTGATACATTCCGATTTCGAGATCCGTAAGTCCTTCCGTAAGCAGCT
>CASEMM010000150.1 GCA_949289095.1 uncultured Eubacteriales bacterium
TATGAGCGGTATGAAAAGGACCGCATATTGCACGGAATTTTCCGCCGGCGACGTCGGCAGGGAAGTGACCGTTACCGGTTGGGCGGACAGCTGGCGCAATCACGGCGGACTCATATTCATAGATCTCCGCGACAGAAGCGGGATAATGCAGGTGGTTTTCGATTTATCCGCGATAGGCGAAAAGGGATTTGCAAAGGCGGAAGCCATAAGAACGGAATACGTTATCGCAGTTACGGGAACGGTGCGCACGCGTGACGACGACCGCATAAATCCTCGTCTTAAAACGGGGAATATAGAAATTCTCGCGGATGAACTCCGCATACTCTCCGAGGCGGAGAATCTGCCTTTCGGCATATCCGAAGCGGCGACCGTCAACGACGCGACCCGTCTTAAATACAGATATCTCGAGCTGCGCACGCCGCGCTTGCAGGAAATACTTATGCTGCGCAGCAAGATATGCCACGCTGCGCGCAACTATATGGACGAAAACGGCTTTATCGAGATAGAAACGCCGTTCCTCTGCCGCTCCACTCCGGAGGGCGCAAGGGATTACCTTGTTCCCAGCCGCGTGCATAAGGGCGAGTTCTACGCACTTCCGCAGTCGCCTCAGCTGTATAAGCAGATACTTATGATAAGCGGCATGGATAAGTATTATCAGATAGCCAAGTGCTTCCGAGACGAGGATCTGCGCGCGGACCGCCAGCCCGAATTCACGCAGATAGACATGGAGATGTCATTCGTTGCCGATCAGGAGGACGTCATGGGCATCGCCGAAGGCATGATGCGCCGTGTATTCAAAGAGACCAGGGGCATCGAACTTCCCGAAAAGATCCGCCGTATGACGTATAAGGAGGCAATGGAGCGTTTCGGTTCGGACAAGCCTGACACGCGTTTCGGACTCGAACTCGTGGATGTTACGGATATAGTGCGCGGATGCGGTTTTCAGGTATTTTCGGGCGCAGTGGAACGCGGCGGCAGCGTGCGTCTCATAAACGCCAAGGGATTTTATAAGGGCGGAGATCAGGCGATACTTTCGCGCAAGGATGTCGATGCGCTTCTTCCTTTTGTTAAGACATACCGCGCGAAAGGACTTGCGTGGATAGCCGTTAAGGAAGACGGACTGCAGTCGCCTATAATCAAATTCCTGGGCGACGACGTTACGGAAAGAATACTCGAACGCGCGAACGCCGAGCCGGGCGATATCATATTCTTCGGCGCGGATACGGACGAAATAGTATTTGCGTCTCTGGGCGCTTTGCGTCTTAAACTTGCCCGTATAGGCAACCTCATTCCTGAAAACAGTTACGATTTTCTGTGGGTGACGGAATTCCCGATGTTCCATTACGACGAAACCGAAAAGCGTTATGTAGCAGAGCATCATCCGTTCACTATGCCCATGGAAGAGGATCTTCCGCTCCTCGATACCGATCCGTCAAAAGTCCGTTCGCAGGCTTATGACTTCGTCATCAACGGCTACGAGGCGGGCGGCGGCAGCGTCAGAATTCATTCGCAGGAAATTCAGAGTAAGGTATTCGATCTTCTCGGATTCAGCGAGGAAGAGCAGCAGGCGAAATTCGGATTCTTCGTCACCGCGCTCAAATACGGCACGCCTCCGCACGGCGGACTGGCATTCGGCCTTGACAGACTCGTGATGCTTCTGTCCGGTACGGAAGACATAAAGGATGTCATCGCGTTTCCGAAAGTGCAGAACGCGTCCGATCTCATGAGCGAATCGCCTTCGCCCGTGGAATCCAAACCGCTTAAAGAGCTTGCGCTTAAAATAGATCTGCCGCAAGCCTGACAGGAGATAAAAATGGATCTTGAACTTATCGCAAAGACAGACAAGGACGTCGCGGACTCAATGCGCCGCGAGCTTAAGCGGCAGCAGGGGAATATCGAACTCATTGCCAGCGAGAATTTCGTTTCCCGGGCCGTTATGGAAGCGGTCGGCTCGCATCTTACCAATAAGTATGCGGAAGGGTATCCCGGAAAACGTTATTACGGCGGGTGCATGTATGTCGACGAAGTGGAGAATCTCGCGATAGAACGCGCGAAAAAGCTGTTCGGCTGCAATTACGCCAACGTTCAGCCGCACAGCGGCGCGAATGCCAATCATGCGGCGTTTTTCGCTCTCCTCGAAACAGGCGACACATATATGGGCATGAGTCTCGCGTGCGGCGGACATCTTACGCACGGCAGTCCCGTCAATTACAGCGGCAAGCAGTATCGCGTCGTGCCTTACGGGCTTCATCCCGATACCGAGACGATAGATTACGATGAGGTGGAACGCCTTGCTCTTGAATGCAGACCCAAACTCATTCTCGCGGGTGCGAGCGCGTATCCAAGAGTTATAGATTTCAGGCGTTTCCGCGAGATATGCGATAAAGTGGGCGCATACTTCATGGTTGACATAGCTCATATAGCCGGGCTGGTCGTGGCCGGAGAGCATCCTTCGCCGTTCCCTTATGCCGACGTTGTTACCACGACGACGCACAAAACGCTCCGCGGTCCGCGCGGCGGCATGATACTCACGAACGACGAGGAGATCGCCAAGAAGATAAACAAGGCGATATTCCCCGGAACGCAGGGAGGTCCGCTTATGCACGTTATTGCCGGTAAGGCGGTGGCATTCAGGGAAGCGCTTTCGGATGAGTTCAAGGCATATCAGCATCAGGTGATTCTCAATGCCCGTGCCATGGCGGACGAGTTCAGCAAGCAGGATATCGACATGGTGTCCGGCGGTACGGATAATCATCTCATGCTTATAAAACTCGTCAAGAACGGCGTGACCGGCAAGGAACTCGAACATCTTCTCGATGACTGTCACATAACGGTAAATAAAAATGCGATTCCGAACGATCCTCAGAAGCCGTTTGTGACGAGCGGTATAAGGGTGGGCGTTCCCGCCGCTACCACGCGGGGAATGAAAGAACCGGAAATGAGGATCATAGCCGATCTCATAAGCAGAGTAATAAAGGAGAAAGAGGCAGCGCTCGGCGACGTTTCCGCACAGGTTGCGGAGCTGTGTTCGCGTTTCCCGCTGTATCCCGATCTTTAATGACGGAAGACGTATCCCGCGCCCGCCGCATATGCGGCGGGCGCACGACTGTCGGTTGTAAAATATTTCGGCAATCCGATACGGAGCGACAGGAATATGAAACGTATATATTTTGACAATGCGGCCACGACACCCGTCACAAAAGAAGCGTTCGGAGCTATGCTGCCTTATTTTTCTGATAAGTTCGGCAATGCCGATTCCGTTCATTCGTTCGGAAGGGAAGCCGCTGCCGCTCTCGACCGTGCGCGCGCCGCAATCGCTTCTATCATCGGTGTCCGCCGTCCCGAAGTGTATTTCACGTCCGGCGGAACCGAGGCAAATAATCTGGCAATAACGGGCATCGCGGAAGAAACCGGCGCCGGTAACGATAAAAAACGTATTATTACGTCTGTCATAGAACACGCATCCGTACTTGCTGCCGTCGGACGCGCCGAAAAACTGGGTTTCGGAACGGCGTGTCTTCGCGTAGACGGCGACGGTGCGGTTGCTCCCGAAGAGTTGGAAAAGACGATCGGCGACGATGTCGCGCTCGTATCCGTCATGGCGGTTAATAACGAAACGGGAGTGATTCAGCCGGTGCGTGAGCTTGCGGAAATCGCGCACGCTCACGGCGCGTTGTTTCACACGGACGCAGTGCAGGCATACCGTGAAGATCTTGCCGATATAGCGTCGTTTTCGGATATGCTCACGCTGTCGGCGCACAAGTTC
This sequence comes from uncultured Eubacteriales bacterium, assembly GCA_949289095.1. Taxonomy (GTDB): domain Bacteria; phylum Bacillota; class Clostridia; order Christensenellales; family Pumilibacteraceae; genus Protoclostridium. The sequence continues at coordinate 3,767 of CASEMM010000150.1, forward strand.
GGCGGACCTAAGGGCGCGGGGGCGCTGTTTATCCGCGGCGGCGTGAAGATAAACGGAATAATAATCGGAGGAGAGCAGGAGCGAGGTCTGCGCGGCGGCACCAGCAACGTGCCGGCCGCGGCGGGATTTGCCGCAGCGCTTTCGGAGAACGAAAAACACAGGCTTGAAGAACGCGAACGCATGCGCGCGCTGTGCGCGCTGTTTTCGGAGCGCGTCGCCGAAGCGGGAGGAATACGTTTCAACGGCAGGGCTGACGGCACCGGTATCGTAAACGTATTCGCTGACGGCATCGAGGATTCGTCGCTGCTCGATCTGCTGGATATGCGCGGCGTCTGCTGCAGCGCGGGCGCGGCATGCTCGTCCGGCTCGCCCGAACCGTCGCATGTTCTTCGTGCGATGGGATATCCGGAAGGGCGCGTGCGCGGCAGCGTGCGGATTTCGTTCGGAGCGCAGACAACGCGGGCAGACGTCGAGGAGGGCGCGGAGCGGTTCGTCGGAGCGGTGAAATCGTTGAGGAAAATTAAGTAAGGGAATTTTGCGTATATGCTTCCGTACTGCGGGTGAAAATAACTGCGGAGGTGCATATGAAAGGATTGATAGCGGGACTTGTCGCGGGAATGGCGGCAGGAGCTCTCATAGCGGCGAATTTTTCCGAAGTCAGGAAGCTGGCGAAAAAAGCGGGAAGCGCCGTCGGGATGAAACAGAAGGACGGCGCGCATTCCGCAAAGAACGACTGCGAATGCGGTGAGGACTGCCGCTGCGGCTGCGACGGCGAATGAGCGAATGCAAAACGGCGGAAAACGCAGCTGCGTTTTCCGCCGTTTTGCGGTTCATTTTGGTTTACAACGCGGGAGATTTATGGTATCATATCCGTAATGAAGATGCTTGGCATAGATTACGGAGACAGACACGTCGGTTTCGCGGAGTGCGACAGCGGGGAGATACTTGCTTATCCGCTCGGAACGGCGCACGTAAGAAGTATGCGCGAAGCGGTATCCGCCGCGGACGATATAGCAAAGCGGGACGGGATAGAAAAAATCGTGATAGGACTGCCTCTCATGCCGGACGGCTCGGAGGGTGAACGGGCGGGAAAGACGCGTGCGTTCGGAAGAGTGCTCGCACGCGTGACGGGGCTGCCCGTCGAATATTCGGACGAACGGCTGACGACATTGCAGGCCGAGGAATATCTCGCCGAAGGCGGGGTGAAGAAAAAGGATATGAAAAAGTATACGGATAAACTGTCCGCGCAGATAATACTTTCGGACTATTTGGACGCCGCAAAGGCGAGGAGAAAATAATCATGGCAGACGAAAAAGTACAGATCATCGACGACGACGAGGTAATTACTCTCTTCGACGAGGACGACAACCCTATGGACTTCTACGAAGTCGCCGTAGTCGAATACGAGGGTGAGCTTTATGCTCTTCTCCAGCCGGCGGAAGAAATCGAGGGAATAGCCGAGGACGAAGTGGTCATATTCCGCATCGACAGCGAAAAGGAAGGAGAGGAGGACGAGGATTTCTTTTATCCCGTCGAGGACGAAGCCGTTCAGGAGGCGGTATTCGAGGAATATCTCCGCGCAACGGCGGACTGCGACGGAAACTGCACCGGCTGCGATACTCCGTGCGGCGACGAAAAGGACGGAAGCGAGGACTGAAAAACCGCGTAAGCGCGGAAAATGACGGCCGTGTTCGCAAAATTATGCGCGAAATCGGTTGATTTTCCGCTTGCGGTATGATATAATTCATACGTTTGAATACGCACCCGCGCGTGCCCGTACTGTGCGGCGAAAGCCGTTTCGGGGCAAAACCAGGCGAGCGGGGAGGCAGAACAGGAGGTAAAAAATGGCAAACGTTGTTTCTATGAAACAGCTTCTCGAGGCGGGCGTACACTTCGGTCACGCGACGAGAAAATGGAACCCCAAGATGAAGAAGTACATCTACACGGCGAGGAACGATATTCATATCATTAACCTCGAAAAGACCGTGGGGCTTATTGACGAGGCGTATGCTTTCGTCAAGAGCGTTGCCGCGAGCGGCAGGAACATACTCTTCGTCGGTACCAAAAAACAGGCTCAGGACGCGATAAAGACAGAGGCGCAGCGCTGCGGAATGTTTTACATTACCGAGCGTTGGCTGGGCGGTACTCTGACTAATTTTTCGACGATTCGCCAGAGTATCGAAAAGATGAACAGAATCAATCAGATGGAGAGCATGAATGAATTCGCGCTTCTTCCCAAGAAAGAAGTGCTCAAGCTTATCCAGACGAGAGACAAGCTGGAAGCAAACCTCGGCGGTATCAGAGAGATGCGTTCGCTGCCGGGCGCGCTTTTTGTCGTCGATCCGAAAAAGGAGCACATAGCTATAAGCGAAGCGCGCTCTCTCGGTATACCCATTGTAAGCATGGTCGATACCAACTGCGATCCCGATCTCGTGGATTACGTTATTCCGAGCAACGATGACGCGATCCGCGCGATCAAACTCATTGCGAGCGCAATGGCGGATGCCGTCATCGAAGCGAGAGAGGGAGAAGAGGCGCTTGCCGAAAAGCGCGAAGCCAAGGCGGCAGAGGCGGAGGAATCCGAAGAAGCTACCGCGGCCGTTACGGAATAATCGGAGGATAACACAATGAGTTTTACGGCTAAGGACGTGGCGGAGCTTCGTGAAATCACGGGCGCCGGCATGATGGACTGCAAAAAGGCGCTCGTTCATACGGACGGCGACAAGGAAAAGGCAATCGAATATCTCAGAGAGATAGGCGTCAACATTGCGGCGAAGAAGGCGGGCCGCATAGCGAGCGAAGGACTTATAGGCGGCTATTCGGACGATAAGACGGGCGTGCTTGCGGAGCTTAACTGCGAAACTGATTTCGTTGCGAACACGGACGGTTTCCGCGCTCTCGTCGCAAAGGCGGCAAAGGTCGTTGCGGACAACGATCCGGCGGATACGGACGCATGGCTCGGCTGCAGCGCCGACGGCATGACGCTCACCGATCTCATCAACGGCGAGACATCCAAGTGCGGCGAGAAGATTACGGCACGCCGGTTCGTAAGATTTTCTCTCGAAGGCAACGGAGTGGAGGAAATATATCTTCACAACGGCGGGAAGATAGGCGTTATGCTGGAAGCTGAAACCGATAAACCCGCGACCGACGAAGTCAGGGCGATGGTGCACGATATCGCGCTGCACATAGCCGCGTTCTCTCCGTCGTATATTTACGAGAGCGAAGTTCCGGATGAGTACATTGCCAAGGAGAAATCCATACTTCTCGCTCAGGCGAAAAACGATCCCAAAAACGCCAACAAGCCGGACGCGATTCTCGAAAAGATGCTTGCAGGCAGATTGCAGAAGAGCCTTAAAGAAATATGTCTCATAGAACAGGCTTTTGCGAAAGACCCTTCGATAACCGTCGCGCAGCTCGTCGCCAACGTATCGAAATCCGCGGGAATGAATATCCGGCTCGTCAGATTCGTTCGTCTCGTCATGGGAGAGGGGCTTGAAAAGAAAACGGATAATCTTGCCGAGGAAGTAGCGAAGATGTCCGGCAAATAAAAACATAAAAAGGAACGCTTCGGTGTTCCTTTTTCTTAAACAGGGAATAAAAGTGAACGGGAGAATAACGCATATGTATAAAAGAGTGCTGTTGAAGATTAGCGGCGAAGCTCTCGGCGGCGCCGGCGGAGTGGGCATAGATCCTGCTATGGTTGAACATGTTGTGAATCAGATTATCGAAATTCACGACAGAGGCGTGGAAGTGGCAGTTGTCATGGGCGGCGGCAATTTCTGGCGAGGCAGGCAGGGGATCAATATGGAGCGCGTGACTGCGGATCAGATGGGTATGCTTGCCACGATAATGAACGGGCTCGCTTTGCAGGACGCGATAGAAAAGAAAAACGTTCCGACCCGTTTGCAGACCGCGCTTTCCATTCCATCCGTTGCGGAACCGTTTATTCTGAGAAAAGCGCTCCGTCATTTTGAAATGGGACGAGTCGTATTGTTTGCGTGCGGAACGGGCAATCCGTATTTTTCGACGGATACAGGAGCCGCTTTGCGCGCTGCGGAGATAGGAGCGGACGTGCTTCTCATGGCGAAGAATGTAGACGCGGTATATGACAGCGACCCGAAGAAGAATCCGGCTGCGCGCAGATTCGACAGAATATCCTACCTCGACGTGATCAATCTCCGTCTGGCGCATATGGATACGACTGCGATAACGACGTGTATGGAAAACGACATACCGATCATAACTTTCGATCTTGCAGGCGAAGGTAACATCGTAAGAGCGGCTATGGGCGAGAAAATCGGCACTTATATAGGTAATTTCGCATAAAACGGTTGTAATGGGGTGTGATTTGTGATATAATCACGTTATAACGAAACGGAGGGAATATATGTTACCCGAACTGGAAGAAGAACTTCTTCTGCTTGAAGAAAAGCTTGAAAAGGCAGTCAATCATCTTTCTGCCGAGTATGTCACCGTAAGAGCGGGACGCGCAAATCCCAAGATACTCGACAATATAACCGTCGATTATTACGGATCGCCCACGCCGCTCAGACAGATGGCGAATATAACCGTTCCCGAAGCGCGTATGCTTGTCATCAATCTGTTTGACAAGAGCGCGACCAAAGAAACGGTCAAGGCGATATCCGCTTCCGACATAGGAATAAATCCGACGGACGACGGCAAAGTTATACGCCTTGTGTTCCCGCAGCTTACCGAAGAACGCAGAAAAGACCTGGTAAAGCAGGTCAAGAAGATGTCCGAAGACTGCAAGGTGGTTCTGCGCAACGAGCGCAGAGATATCCTCGACAGAGCAAAGAAACTCAAAAAGGATATGAATTTTTCGGAGGACGAGCTTGCGTCTTTTGAAAAAGACGTGCAGAAAACGCTGGATAAATACATCGAGAACGCGGAAGAACTGTATAAGACCAAGGAGAAAGAGATTCTTGAAATCTGACGAGCGGCTGCCCGATCACATAGCCGTCATAATGGACGGCAACGGCAGATGGGCGAGAAAGCGTCTGCTCCCGCGTAAATTCGGACACAGGGAAGGGGTCAGAACGATAGACCGCGTTGCGGATGACGTGTTCGGCCGCGGAATAGGGTATCTAACTCTTTTTGCATTTTCGACGGAAAACTGGAAGCGTCCGGAGGACGAAGTTACGGGATTGCTTTCGCTGTTTGACAATTATCTGACGAAAAAGCTGCCCAAACTGGAGCGTGACGGCGTGGTGCTGCGTGTGATAGGCTCGGAGCGCGGCATAAACGACGAACTGCGCGGCAAGATTGCCGAAGCATACGAGCGCACCATGCGCGGGACTAAAGGCAATCTCACGATTTGTTTCGATTACGGCGGAAGAGCGGATATAATTTCAGCCGTGAACCGTTGCGTGGAGCTTGGCGAAAAGGTTACGGAAAGCACATTTCCTTCTTTTTTGCAGACGGCAGGTCTGCCCGATCCCGATATTATAGTGAGAACGGGCGGTGAACGCCGCATAAGCAATTTTCTTTTGTATCAGATGGCGTATTCCGAGCTGTATTTTTCGGATACGCTTTGGCCGGATTTTACGGCGAAGGAGTTGGACGATATTCTCGAAACGTATTCCCGTACGGACAGGCGTTTCGGCGGAATCGGAGAAAAACGGTGATATGGATAAAAGCGGCAGTTTGAAAAACAGATGTCTGTTCGGAATGGTGATGTTCCTCATATGCGTAAGCGTGCTTTTCCTTACTTTTTATGTGTCGGGTCTGGTATACGATATATTCATACTTCTGCTGATGATCGTGGCTGCGCATGAAATGACGAACGCTCTGTCGTTCAGATTCGATAAGCCGGGTTTCGTAATGCAGGTTCTGACCATACTCGTGAGTTACGCCGTATTCAAGGCGGTGGGCGTGTTTACGGCGGAGACGGATCCTTACGGTTTTCACGCAATGATGTCGTATGCGGTCGCGCTCGTGGCAATGTTCATCGTAATATTCGTCGCAAACATGGCGTCGTCAAGGCGCACGGGAGAGAGCGTTATCGCGTCGCTGTTCTGCATGATTTATCCCGTGGCGATCATGTTCTTCCTTATCGCGCTCAATCATCTTCCGGGCGCGCAGGAGGGACTTGCGTTTAACGGATGGGTATACGATCCTTCTGCGGGCGGCGATTACGCGCCGAATTATAAAGCGATAGCGATTATTCTCGTTTTTATATCCGCTTCTGCGAGCGACATATTGGCTTTTGTTTTCGGCTCGTCTTTCAAAGGTCCGAAATTTGCGCCGATGATAAGTCCGAAAAAGACGGTGTCGGGCGCGATAGGCGGTTTTCTCGGAGGCGTGCTGGGCGGAGCGATCGTGTTCGGAATGTCGTTCAGCGGAATCGGCGGGCTGACAGGTCTCGATTCCGACTGGCATGTGAGCCTTATTCTGTATCTTTCCCTTGGACTGTGCGTAGGCGTGGCTACGGAAGTAGGCGATCTTATGGCGTCGTACATCAAGCGCTATTGCGGAGTAAAGGACTACGGAACGCTCATTCCGGGACACGGCGGGATTATGGACCGCATGGACGGAATGATGGTTGCGGCGTTTGTGACATATATCTACATGGCGATACTCGTCTATGTGACGGGAGGCTGATGTGAAGAGAGTAGCTGTATTCGGAAGCACAGGCAGTATCGGCGTACAGACATTGAATGTCTTGCGCCGATTTCCCGATGAGTACAGAGTGACCGCGCTTGCCGCGGGGCATAATGTCCGTCTGCTTGAAAGACAGGCGGCGGAATTTTGTCCGGAGTTCGTGTCTTCGCTCGTTCCGTGCGAGTGCGGAGGAGCGACGGCATTTACGGGAACTGACGGGGCGCTCCGGCTTGCGCGCGCCGTCGGCGCGGATATAACCGTCATGGCCATGACCGGGCTTTCGGCGCTTGCACCGTTACTTTCGAGTATTGAAAACGGCGGACGCATAGCGCTTGCAAACAAGGAAGCCGTAGTATGCGCGGGGGAACTCGTGCTTTCCGCCGCGAAGCGATACGGCGCGGAAATAATCCCGGTGGACAGTGAACATTCCGCCGTATTTCAGTGTCTGAAAGGAGAGAACGGCGGGGACGTACGGCGCATAATACTTACCGCAAGCGGCGGACCTTTTTATTCGTCTGACGAGGATTTGTCTCTCGTGACGCCTGAGCGCGCCGTCAGGCATCCCACCTGGAATATGGGAACCAAGATATCCGTGGACAGCGCGACTATGGTAAATAAAGGGCTCGAACTTATCGAGGCGAGCAGACTGTTCTGTACGGACGCCGTGGATTACGTTATTCACCCCGAAAGCATTATACATTCGATGGTCGAGTTTACGGATAATTCCACAGCGGCGCTGATGAGTTATCCGAATATGGAACTTGCGATACAGTATGCTCTTACGTATCCCCGCAGAGCGGTGAATACGGGCGTCCGTCCGTTTGATTTCACTCGTCCGCTGACCTTTCTGCCTCCGGACGAAAAGCGGTTTCCTGCGCCCGCGATAGCTCGCAGATGTCTGAAAGAAGGCGGCACGGCTCCCGCGGTATACAGCATGGCGGATGAAGTCGCGGTAAAATTGTTTCTCGAAAAACTGATAAAGTTTACGGATATTACGGGTATAATCGAAGAGGCTCTGTGCATAAATGAAAATGAACGGGTCGAATCCGCTGAGCAGCTTTATGAGCTGAACGATTCGATAAAACGTCATTTCGGAGTCTGAATTTGATCGCGGTATATATTATTCTTGCCGTTCTCGTGCTTTTGCTTATGATAACGATACACGAGGCGGGCCATTATACGGCAGGCAGACTGCTCGGTTTCGGCATAACGGAATTTTCCGTAGGACTCGGACCGCGCCTGTTTTCGCATAAGCGCAGATCGGGCGAGATCGTATCCGTCCGCGCGCTGCCGCTCGGAGGCTTCTGCGCGTTTTACGGAGAGGACGACGCCGGTTCTGCGAAGGCGGATCGTGATGACGGCTCGTGCCGCGATGCGGAGTGTCCGGATGAGGCGGCGGAAAACGACGGTATTCCGCCATGCGAAAAGACTGCTCGTGACAATGCGTCGGACGCCGAATCCGAAGCGGACGAAAAGTCCGGAACGCGTGCGGTACGCGCAAAAGTTCCGTTCGACAGGCAGCCGCCGTGGAAGAGAATAATCGTGCTTTTGGCGGGTCCGCTGTTCAATCTGTTGTCGGCTTTCGTATTTTCGTTCGTCTATATCCTTGCCGTCGGCTATTCCGTGCCTGTCGTTACCGAGCTTGCGGAAAATCCTGATACGGGAATGCCGTATGCGTCAGAACTGCGCGAAGGGGACGTTATAGTCGCGGTGAACGGCAGGGAGATAACTTTTCTCGATACGGCGGCGGAACTTATGGCGCAGATCGAGCCGGGAGAGACGGCGGTTTTCACCGTCGAACGCGACGGGGTTCGTGTGAACGCAGACGTTGCGAAAAGTGCGGAAGAGAACGGGGGAATGTACGGAATAACCGCCGTGTACGAAAGCCGCGGCGTGGATGTGTTGCATGCCGTCGGGTACAGCTTTCCGTATACGTTCGAACTGTCGTGGCTCGTGCTTAAATCGTTCGGTATGCTGTTTACCGGAGGAGTTCCGATAACAGACGTTACAGGTCCGATAGGCACGGTTGCGACGATAGCGACGTATTCGCAGACCGACATGCGGTATTTTCTGTTCTTTTTGCCGCTTATAGCGAGTAATCTTGCGATATTCAATCTTCTTCCCGTGCCCGCGCTGGACGGCGCGCGCATCGTGTTCGCGGTAATAGAGCAGATAAGACGAAAACCCGTGAACAAAAAGACGGAAGGGACGATACACGCGGTAGGACTGATAGTGCTGCTTGCGTTCGTGATAATCGTTGATATAGTTGGGATGATAGCGAGAGGAGTTACATGATGATAAAGAGAGCCGTAAAAGCCGGAAAAGTTACGATAGGAGGCGGCAGCCCCGTTTCGGTGCAATCCATGACCAATACCGATACTGCGGATATTGCCGCCACGACGGCGCAGCTGAGAGCGCTCGAAGCGGCGGGATGCGATATCGCAAGGCTCGCCGTCCGCGACAATAGGGACGTGGAGGCATGCCGCGCATATGTCGATGAGTTCGATATGCCGCTCGTCGCCGATATTCAGTTCGATTACCGGCTTGCCGTGGCGTGCGCGGATATAGGCTTTTCCAAAGTGCGGTTCAATCCCGGAAATACATCCGCCGCGGGTGTGCGCGAACTTGCCGCGGCGTGCAAGGCGAACGGCTGTCCGATAAGAATAGGCATAAACGGCGGCTCTCTCGAAAAGGATATAAAGGCGAAATACGGAGGCGTTACGGCTCACGGACTTGCGGAAAGCGCGATACGTACGGTACGGTTGCTTGAACGTGAGAGCTTTTCCGATATCGTCATTTCCGTCAAGGCAAGCGACGTGAGACTGACGGTGGACGCTTATACCGAACTGGATAAGCTGTGCGGGTATCCGCTGCACATAGGCGTGACCGAGAGCGGCGCGGGTACGGATGCGATTATCAAATCGGCGGTCGGAATCGGCGGTTTGCTGCTCGGCGGCATAGGAGATACCGTGCGCGTATCGCTTACGGGGGATCCCGTGCGTGAAGTCGAGGCGGGACGCAGCATACTGCGTGCCGTCGGACTGGACAGAAATTATGTCGAAGTGGTATCGTGTCCGACGTGCGCACGTTGTTTTTACGATCTCGAAAGCCTGGTGCACAGGTGTAAGAAGCTTACGGAAGGCGTAAAAAAACCTTTAAAAATAGCGGTAATGGGATGCGTGGTCAACGGACCGGGCGAAGCGTCTGACGCGGATGCCGGTATTGCCGGAGGCAAGGACAAAGCCGTATTGTTCCGCAAGGGCATCGTCATGCGCACTCTGCCCGTCGCGGAAGCGGAAGAGGAGTTTCTTAAAACGGTGGAGGAGCTCGTGCGTGAATGAGTTCAACGAAAAATTCGCGTCGGCGTTCCCGGAGCTGTCTTTCGTGCATTTTGTGAGCGCGCGCATAGATGCGGACAGGGATGCGGTAACGCTCGGCGCGGTATACGACAGGCGCAGAGAAAACGACTACGAATCGCAGGCGGAAAAGATACGCGGCGCCGCGGCTACGCTGTTTCCGCCGTTTGCGAAGGTGACCGTGACCGCAAGCCCGTCGGGAACGGGCAGCCGCGATCTTATTCATCTTGTCCGCGATTTTCTTCAGAAGGAAAGCGCGTATGTGTCTGCGGGAGCGGACAGGGATAATATTTCCGTACTCATGGGAGATCCGCCATCCGTTACGCTTACTCTTACTCCGTCCGTTGCGGAATACGCCGAAAGCGAAAATGTATTGCCGAGGCTGAAAGAATATATCGATCTCCGTATGTTCACGGACGTCGCGTTGCGCGTCGCACTGCGCGAGGAGAATATGGAAGAAGTGGCGCGCACGCTCGGAGAAAAGATATATAAGCCGCGCTTTTCTTATGAACGTCCCGGCGAGGGGAGATCCGTGAATCCGGGCGGCAGGACGCCGATGTGCGGGCAGCAGATAGAGGGTACCGCAAAGTATATCTGCGATTGCGTCGAGCCGGAGTATGCCGTCGTATACGGCACGCTGTCCGATCTGCGTCTGCGCGAGTATACTCCCCGTAAGCCGGTAAAAGGAGAAGTTACGCGCACATTCGCGTCTTTTTCGCTTGACGACGGAACAGGCAGGCTGCGTTGCGTATGGTTTCCGACGGCAAACACGAAGGAAGCCGTGAAATTTCTGCAAAACGGCGCCTGTTTCATAATGTCCGGAAAGACCGAATACGACGAACGTGCCGGCGACGGCAGTCTGCAGATGTCGGTGCGGAGGTTTACAGGGTGCGAGCGAACGGAATTCGAGGTGAACAAGGTTGTGCGTTTGCCCGATGACGATTATCGTTTTACGCGACCGCGTAAATACGAGTCGCTTGCGCAGGTAAATATGTACGGGGAATCCGCCGCACCGCTGACGGACGAGCCGCTTGTCATCCTTGCTCCGATGACGGTTTCAGCAAACAAATACCGTCCGGGAGAACTGATAGAGATCGCCGCCGTACGCATAGACGACGGCAGAATAATAGAAACAATGGATTCGCTCATACGTCCGCATACGAATATGACGGATGAGGAACGCTCCGATGCCGGACTAGTTGCGTCCGATATCAACGGCAAGCCGTATTTCGAGCAGGTGCTTCCCGATTTTTATACGTTCTGGAGCGGGCGCACCGTTACGATGTTTCCGTTCGATTTCAATATGAATATTCTTAAAGGGTATCTCGATAAATTGCACATACCCGTTCCGGAAACGACGGATATGACGGTGTTTGCCGATGCAAAAGAACTGCGCAGAGCGTGCCCCAAGACGCGCCGCGCGCTTCCGGTTGCGCTTGCTTATGCAAAATTTTTGACAAAACGTCATTAAACGCTTGCAATCCCGCCGCATATATGTTAAAATTTATTTACTTGAATAGTTAAGCTATAAGAGTGGACTGCGGTCCGCTCTTAACTTTTAAGGAGACGCATGGATAAACTCGAAGAGATATTCGCTGCGGTTGACGAACGCGTGCGTTCGCTCGGCGAAGGTTACGAAGTCGTGGACGTCGAACAGCGCGGCGAGTACGGGGAGACGCATTTAACGATATACGTCGATAAATTGCCCGACGGCATGAGCCTGGACGATTGCGAGAAGATTCATTACGCGATAGAACCGGTTCTCGACGATCTCGATCCGACGGACGGTAAACCGTATGTCCTCGAAGTGTCGTCGCCCGGACTGGATCGTCCTTTCCGTCGGCAGCGCGACTTCGAACGCAATTACGGCAGGGAAGTGGAAGTGCGTCTTTATGCGCCGATCAAGGGCGTAAAAGTATACGAAGGCGTTCTCAGAGAACGTACGGACGGCTATGTGCTGCTCGACGCGGGCGGCAAAGACGTCAAAATCGAAAACACACGCATCGCGGCGGTCAGACCGCTCGTCAGATTCGATTGATTCCGGAGGAACAGACAAATGATCAATAAGGAGTTTTTCGCAGCTCTCGACCTTCTCGAAACGGAGAAGAAGATACCCAAGGAAGTGTTTTTGTCCGCAATGAAGGACGCGCTCGTGCTTGCTTACAAGAAGCAGTACGGTACGGCAAAAGACATTGAAATAACGCTTCTTCCCGAGAGAAACGCAGTGAAAATAACCGCGTTTCTTACGGTAGTCGAGGAAGTGGAGGACAAGGATACGCAGATCAGCCTCGAAGACGCCAAACTCATCGACAGAAAGTATAAGGTTGGCGACAGGATAGAAGAGGAGATAGACGGCAAGGAATTCGGACGCATCGTGGCGCAGAATGCCAAGCAGGTTATCATGCAGAAGCTGCGCGATGCCGAAAACAGCGCGGCTTACGAAGAGCTGGCGGAAAAAGAGGACGATCTCATCACCTGCGTCGTACGCCGTATAGACGGCAAATACGTTTATGTGGAGATCAAGAAACTCGAAGCTACGTTGGCTCCCAACGACCAGCTTCCCAACGATAAGTTCTTCGTGGGTGAGCGCATAAAGGTATACGTCAAAAAGATACGTCAGGGCAGCCGCGGTCCGATAGTGCAGGTATCGCGTACCGCACCCGGATTCGTGCGCAAGCTGTTCGAACTCGAAGTTCCCGAGATCAAGACGGGTCAGGTCGTCATCAAGGGACTTGTCAGAGAACCCGGTTACCGTACCAAAATGGCGGTATACAGCGAAGATCATAATATCGACGCCGTCGGCGCGTGCGTGGGAAACCGCGGTCTGCGCGTGAGCAATATCGTTGCGGAATTGGGCGGCGAAAAAATAGAAATAATACCGTGGTGCGAGGACATACTCGAATTTATCGCACGCTCCCTCTCTCCCGCGAAGGTGATTATGGTGGAGGCGAACGAGGCGGAGCGCAATGCAAAGGTCATAGTAAAAGACGATATGCTCAGCCTTGCGATAGGAAGAGACGGTCAGAACGCGCGTCTTGCCGCCCGTCTTACCGGCTGGAAAATAGACGTGCGTCCGTATTCCGCCTATCTGAAACACAAAGAAGAAGAGGAAGCGGAAGAGGCTGAAAATGCGGCTGCGGACGGCGCAGCCGGTGATGCGGCAGAGCGTGAAGCGGATGAGCCGGAGGTTGCTGCCGAGCAGGTTTCCGACGAAGAAACCGCGGACGATCCCGAAAAATCCTTGTCCGTACCCGGTGAAAACGCCGTTGAGGAACCGGAAGCATAAAATCAAAGGAAGGTAACATGATTCCTCGGAGAATGTGCGTGGCATGCAGGCAGATGAAGGACAAGCGCGAACTCGTCCGTTGCTGCGTAACGCCCGAAAATACCGTTGAAATAGATCCTACGGGAAAGAAAAGCGGACGCGGAGCATATATATGTTCGTCGCCGGAGTGCGTGAAGAAGGCGCGTAAGTGCGATCTTATGTCCAAGGCGCTCGGAATAAAAGCCGGAGCAGAAGTGTATGATGCGCTTGACGCGCTTCGGGAGAACAATGGCTGATATATCCGCTTATCTCGGATTCGCCGTAAGGTCCGGAAAAATAGTTTACGGTATAGACAATATAATTAAATGTTCAAAACGCATGTACGCGCTTGTAGTCTGCGGAACCGCGTCGGAAAATCTTGCGGACAAAGCACGGTTATTCTCGCAGCGGCGGCATATTCCGATGATAGTTACGGAAACCGCGCTCGAGGATATTCTGCACAAGCGCAACTGCAAAGCGATCGCCTTGCTCGATTACAATCTCGCAAAGGCGGCGCAGGAGGCAAACGGGAGGTAATATGGCACAGGAAAATAACCAGATCACGGCCGCAGAGATACTCAACAAGCTCGTTGCGAAAACGGACAATAAAAGGGGTGATTTCGTCGCGTACCGCGGTGAGATAGAAAAAATGCAGGCGCGGATGTCTGCGTTGCTTTCGGCGTGCCGTGAAGTTTCCAGAGAAGTGAACGCCGCAAAGCCGGCTCCTTCCGCGGCGGAAACGGCGGCGCCTCCCGCAGTTCATCCGTCCGCACCTGCCCGTACGTCCGATCGTCCGTCTGCTCACGAGACGCAGCAGAACGTAAAGCCGAATACGACGAGAGTCATGATTCCGCAGCAGGAATCCAGAAAACCGTCGGGCGGCGTTTCGTCCGCTCAGAAAAGCAAGCCCGGTCTGCCCAGTTATGTGCGCGGCGTTGCTAACGTAAATCTCAATCCGGAACCGAGAAAAAAGCCCGCTCAGCGTTCTGCCGCGGGACGCCCTCTTTCCGGAGAACAGCGCGGTCCCCGTCTCGTATCCGATAAGCCGACAGTCGGCGTACGGCCCGTTTTTACTGCGCCTTCCGGCGTCTCGAAAACGAGAAAATCCGGCGACGGCAGGCGCAAGGATATTCCGAACAAGTCGGGCGAAGAGAAAAAGGGCATGACAAAGCGCACGCTTATCCGCAAAGGCTTTGTACCCGACGAGATTGACGAGGACAGGATTCGAACCCGTAAACTCAAGAGCAAGAAAAAGAACGACCAGCCTGCCGTCGCACCCAAAGTCATAGACAACGTAACGATAACCAGCAGTCAGGTGACTGTCAGAATGCTCAGCGAGATGATAGGCGTGCCCGCGCAGGAAATAATGAAAAAGATTCTTATGATGGGCGGCACTCCCGTTATGTCGATCAACGACGCGGTGGATTTCGATACTCTGTATCTCGTTGCGGATTCGTTCGGCGTAACGCTCAATCAGAAGATTGCGCAGTCGCAGGAAGAACTTGCGGAGGCGTTTCACGAAGAGGCGGATAACGAAAACGATCTCGTGCCCAGACCCCCGGTCATCACCGTCATGGGTCATGTCGACCACGGTAAGACCAGTCTGCTCGACGCGATCCGCAAGACGAATGTCGCGGAAGGCGAAGCAGGCGGCATAACTCAGCATATAGGCGCATACTCCGTGACGTGGGAATACGAAAATCAAAAACGTCTTATAACTTTCCTCGATACGCCCGGACACGAGGCGTTCACGGAAATGCGCGCGCGCGGCACGAAAGTGACGGATATAGTCATACTCGTGGTTGCTGCGGACGACGGAGTGCAGCCGCAGACGATTGAGGCGATAAATCACGTCAAGGCGGCGGGCGTTCCGATGATAGTCGCCATTAATAAAATCGATAAACCGGGGGCGAATCCCGAGAAGATAAAAGAAGAGCTGTCTCAGAACGGCGTCGTTCCCGAAGAGTGTGGCGGCGATACCAGGATGGTGCCGATATCCGCAAAAAAGAACATCGGTATAGACACGCTTCTCGAAGAAATACTGTTCCTTGCGGATCTCAACAATTACAGGGCTAATCCCAATCGAAAGGCGAAGGGCGCTATAATCGAAGCCAGGCTCGATAAAGGTAAGGGACCCGTTGCCACTATACTGGTGCAGAACGGCACGCTTCACAGCGGTGACGCCGTTGTGTGCGGTCTTACTTACGGCAAGATCAGAAGCATGGCAGACGCGAGCGGCAAGGTAGTCAGGAGCGCTCTTCCGTCTACTGCCGTGTCCGTTATGGGACTGTCCGGCGTGCCCGATGCCGGTGACGATATGTGGGTGGTGGATGACGAAAAAACCGCCAAGGAAATCGTGGACGGCAGAATAGAGAAGGATAAGATAGCGCATGCCGCGGACAGGGCAATCAAGAGTTTCGATACGAACGCCCTTAAAGACCTCAACGTCATAATCAAGGCCGACGTTCAGGGAAGCGCGGAAGCTCTCAAATCGTCTATTGCGAAGCTCGCAAACGAAGAGGCGAAAGTAAACATCGTACATTGCGGCGTAGGCGCGATAAACAAATCCGATATGATGCTTGCCGAAGTTACTGACGCATACGTCATAGGATTCAACGTGAAACCGGACGCGGAAGCGCGCATAATAGCGGAGCATTCGGGCATAAGAAACGGCACTTTCAGCGTTATTTACGACGCGATAGATGCGATTGAAGCCGCGCTGAGCGGTATGACCGAACCCAAATACGAGGATCGTTATACCGGCAAAGCGGAAGTGCGCAATATATTCAGAATATCCGGCGTCGGTGCCGTTGCCGGTTCGTATGTGCTTGACGGTAAAATACAGCGCGGTTCGAAAGTCGTTGTCAAGCGCGGCGGAAAGACCGTGTTCGAAGGTAAACTTGCCGGACTTAAACGTTTCAAGGATGACGTCAAAGAAGTTGCTGCGGGATTCGAGTGCGGTATATCCGTCGAAGGCTATTCGGATTTTGCCGAAGGCGACGAGATCGAGGCATATATATCGGAGAGGGTCAAATGAGTTACAAGACGGACAGGGTAGCCGGAGAGATCGTGCGCGAAGTATCTTCGATAATCCGCGACGAAGTGCGTAATCCCGATGTGCCGCTTATGACTACGGTGACAGCGGCGGAGGTTTCTAAAGACCTTAAATATGCGCGGGTTTACGTCAGCGTAATGGGGGATACGGACGCTGCTGTCGCAGCCCTGAACGCCTCTGCGGGGTTCATCCGCCGTCAGCTTGCGGCGCGTCTCCGCAACATGCGCACCGTGCCGGCCCTTATGTTCAGAGCCGATACTTCCGAGGAGTACGGAAGAAAGATAGACAACATATTAAAGGAAATATCCGAACATGAACGGCATTCTTGAAGCTATAAACGAAGCTCGGACCGTACTGATATGCGGACACGTCAGGCCCGACGGCGACTGCCTTGGGTCTGCTTTCGCTTTGCGCGACTATTGCCGTAATCTCGGCAAAAGCGCGGATGCGTGCAGTCCGTCGCCCGTCCCGGAATCTTACCTTTTCATGCGCGGCAGCGACGAGTTTAACGTCATAACACGTAAGAGTTACGATCTGTTTATTGCCGTTGACTGTGCGACGTTTGACAGACTTGGCAGAATGGAGGGGTATTTCCGCACCGCAGACAGAACAGTTTGTATCGACCATCACGAGGGACATGACGGCTTTGCGGATATAAATCTCGTCAGAAGTCATGCGTCCAGCACATGCGAAATAGTGTTCGATCTTCTTGAACCGACGGGCTGCATAACCAAGGAGATTGCCGACAGTCTTTACGTCGGACTTTCCACGGATACGGGACACTTCATGCATAACAATACGAGCGAAAAGGTGCTGTATACCGCATACCGCCTTGCATGTCTCGGCGCCGACTGCCACGGTATTGCGACTCATCTGTATCGTTGCCGCAGCCGCAAAAAGACAATGCTGATAGCCAGGTCGATAGAGGCGATGCGTTTTTATATGGACGGTAAGGTGTGTATTATACCGATGACGGCGCAGATTCTCGACGAATGCGGGATAAGTTCGAACGATACGGAGGGAATAATAGATTATGCCATATCCGTGGACGGGGTGGAAGTAGGCGTCAGCATGTGCGCGGAGCATGAAAACGAGTATAAAGTGAGCTTTCGTTCTCGCGGCAGACACGTCAACGATATTGCCGCGGTTTTCGGCGGAGGCGGTCACATATATGCTGCGGGATGCCGCATTTTCGGAAGAACGGAAGACGTTATCGATAAGATTCTCAAAGCGATCAAGGATACGGATCCTGCACGATGAACGGCGTTATAAACGTATATAAACCGCCGGGCATATCCAGTTCGCTTGCCGTGTCAAAAGTGCGGCGTGCTCTCGGAGAGCGGCGCATAGGACATATGGGCACTCTCGATCCGATGGGAGAAGGCGTTCTTCTGATGGGCGTGGGAAAGAGTACGAGACTTTTCGAACTGTTTCTCGGAAAGAGTAAGACATATGAAGCTTCGTTCAGGTTCGGGTTTGAAACGGATACGCTGGACATTACGGGAAATGTGAACGAAAAAACAGCCGATATACCAACTATGTCAGACATAATATCGCAGCTTCCTGCGTTTACCGGCAGGATGATGCAGCTTCCGCCCGCTTACAGCGCAAAATCAGTGGGAGGCGTGCGGGCATATGCGCTTGCCAGAAAGGGCTGTGCGCCCGAGCTTTTGCCCGCCGAAGTGACCGTTAATTCGTTCAGGTTGCTCGGCAGCGTCGGAGAAAACGAGTATCTTTTCGGGATAGACTGTTCATCCGGAACATACATACGTTCGCTGTGTCGCGATCTTGCGCGATCGCTCGGTTCTTTGGCGACAATGACGGCGATAAAACGAACTCGCTGCGGAAACTTTTTTTCTGACGGCGCCGTACTGCCGGATGAGGCGGAGAAAGAGGACGTCGTACCTGTCGAGCGCGTACTGTCCGATCTGCCGCGGCTGGATCTGCCCGAAAGTATGTATAAAAAAATCGCGTGCGGCGTTCCCGTCGCGGCGGACGCGCCCGAGGGTGAATTTACTCTTTACTGCGGCGGTGAGTTTTTCGGTATAGCCGCGGCCGGCACGGACGGCATAAGGATAACGGTATATCTTAAGGAGGACGGAGCGAAATGATAACTGCTGAATTCGGAAAACCTTTCGGCGGGAAGTTCTGTCTTGCTCTCGGGTATTTCGACGGAGTGCATCTCGGTCATCGCGCCATAATAGCCGAAACGCGAAGAATAGCGGCAGAGCTGCGCTGTCTGCCAGCGATTTCCACATTCGCAGATACGCCTAACGGCAAAAAAATACCTATTTATTCTTATCACGACAGAAAGGCGTTATATGCGGAATGCGGAGCCGAATTCTGTCTGACGCTGTATTATTCGGAGATATGCGGAATGCGCGGCGCGGAGTTTTTCGAAAAACTTACGACGCAATATTCTCCGCTTCATCTCGTATGCGGACAGAACTATACGTTCGGATGCGATTTGCTCGGTGTGTCCGAATTGGCTGAACTTTGCGCGGGAAAAGGCATCGGACTGACGATCGTTCCGACTGTCATATATCACGGCGTGCGGGTTTCGACCACTCTGATCAAGAACTATCTGACGACGGGAGACGTCGATGCCGCAAGGAAAATGCTTGTTACGCCGTACCATATCAACGGAAACGTCGTCAGCGGCGACGGACGGGGACACAATATAGGCGTGCCGACGATCAATCAGCGCGTACCGGCGGGGATAATTGCAGTCAGACAGGGCGTATACGGCACATATGCCGAAATAGGCGGAAAGCGTTATCGTGCAGTGACAAACGTCGGACCGCGTCCGACGTTCGGGCAGAACAGGGTCGCCGTGGAAACAAATCTGACGGATTACGACGGAGGAAGCCTGCTTCATGAATTTGCGGCGGTGTATTTTTACCGGTATCTGCGCCCGGTGCGAAAATTCACGAGTGCGGAAGAACTCGTTGCGCGCATTGAAAAAGACAAGGAGTGGACTGATATATGCTGAGAATAGGTCCGAGCGGCAATTCGCTTTCGTTTTACGAACAGGGACATAAACGCACAAAAGAAGCTGCCTCATGGCTTGCGGGAATGGGGCTTACGGCTTACGAATATTCGTTCGGTAGAGGAGTGCGCATAAGCGCGGAAGCCGCAGCCGAAATAGCCGGAGAGTTTGCGAAATACGATATAGAGATCAGTTCGCATGCACCTTATTACACTAATTTCGCCAATCCCGATTCCGATATGATAGAAAAATCCGTCGGATACATAAGACAGACGCTCGTTGCGGAAAATATGTTCGGCGGAAAGCGTACGGTGTTTCATCCCGCTTCGTGCGGAAAATCGGACAGAAGGGAAGCGGTCGCCCGCGCGAAAGCCAATATCGGCAGAATGATGGAATTGCTGTCCGATATAACTTTTGACTTCATATTGTGTCCTGAAACCATGGGAAAGCTGAACCAGATAGGAACGGTAGAGGAAGTGGTGGATTTCTGTACTCTTGACGACAGGTTGTACCCGTGTTTCGATTTCGGACATATAAACAGCTATACCCGAGGAGGGATACGCGGTTACGACGATTATAAACGAATTATCGACTTTACTGCTGACAGATTGGGAGACAAACGGGCGGATGCGTTTCACGTTCATTTTTCCAAGATAATGTACGGAGAAAAGGGAGAACTCAGGCATCTCACGTTTGCTGACGAAAAATACGGACCTCTTTACGAAGGACTCGCAAGGGTAATAGACGAATACCGTCTGCATCCGTTTATAGTATGCGAATCGGACGGAACGCAGGCCGAAGACGCGCTTACGATGAAGAGCATGCATCGGGAGGCGTGATCCGCGGTTTGCCGTATACGCTTTACATACGACGTTCATTGTGGTATAATCGGATTATGTATGAATCTCTGTTTGAAAAAAACGACGCCGTGCTTATATTCGGCAGCTCGAACAGGTATTATTTCACGGGTATAGAGACTTCTTTCGGCTGCGTGCTGCTTATGCCCGATTCTGTCACCCTGTATACGGATTTCCGTTACGAAGTGGCTGCGCGAAAGGCGGCTGACGGCTATGACGTAGTCATAACGACTTCGGATAAACTGTATGAGAGGCTGTCGGATAAGCTGTCTTCGGCGGGGGCAAAGACCGTAGGTTATGAAGAAGACATACTCAGCGTCGCCGAATTCAGGGCGTTAAAAAAAGAACTTAAAAATTTCACGTTCAGATCCGTGTCGGATGCCGTTGCGCGTCTGCGTTCTGTCAAAACTTATGATGAGATAGAGAAAATTAAAAAAGCGCAGGCAATCACGGAACATTCTTTGTCTGCCGTTCTGCCGTTGCTTAAAAGCGGGGTGAGCGAGCGCGAAATAAGCGCGGAACTTACGTACAGATTTTTGAAGTCAGGTGCGGACGGACTTGCTTTCGATAACATCGTGGCTTTCGGCGAGAATGCGTCCGATTGTCATCACACCGCTTCCGACCGCAGACTCGAACGCGGCGACGTAGTTCTGTTCGATATAGGGGCGAAAGCGGACGGTTATTGTTCGGATATGACGCGCACGTTTGTTTACGGCGAGCCGTCGCAGCGGATAGGCGAGGTTTACGAACTTGTGCTGGCGGCGCAGCAGAACGTACTGAAATTTCTCAAGGCCGGTATGACGGGCAGAGAGGCGGACGGTATTGCCCGCGAACTGTTCCGTGCAAACGGGTTCGAACGGGAATTCGGACATTCGCTCGGACACGGCGTCGGGATCGATATTCACGAAGGACCGAGGCTTTCGGCAGGCAACTGCGAACCGCTGCCCGAAAACTGCGTCGTTACCGTCGAACCCGGACTTTACCTCGAAAAATTCGGAGTGCGTATAGAGGACATGGTCGTCGTCAAAAAAGACGGTATAGAGAACTTGACAAATTTCGCAAAAAGTATTATTATATAAAAAGCGGCGATATGTGCGCGCGGTGTGCGTGCCGTTTTCCGGAACAAAAAGAGTAATTACAAGGAGATTTTTATGGTAGCAGGCGATTTCAGAAAAGGCACTACGTTTGAAAAGGACGGCAAGGTGTTTCGCGTTGTTGATTTTCAGCACGTCAAGCCGGGTAAGGGATCTGCGTTTGTCAGAACGAAGTATAAGAACGTCGTAACGGGGCAGGTTCTCGAAGAATCTTTCAGCCCGACGGAAAAATTTCTCGACGCGAGAATAGATACCAAGTCGTATCAGTTCCTTTATTCGGACGACGATTTCTGCTATTTCATGGATCCCGAAACTTTCGATCAGATCAGCATAAATATTGACGACTGCCGCGATGCTCTCAAATACATCATTCCCGAAATGATGGTGTCCATACAGTCGTATAAGGACGTTCCGTTCAGCGTCGATCCGCCCAACTTCGTGGAACTTACGATTGCTGAAACCGAACCGGGCATTCAGGGCGATACGTCCAAGGCGGGTAATAAACCCGCAACGCTGGAAACCGGCGCGGCAATACAGGTTCCGCTGTTCATCAATATCGGCGATAAAATCCGCGTGGATACGAGAACCGGCGAGTATATGTCAAGAATAAAATAATCCGGAAAGCCGGTCTGTGGCCGGCTTTTTGCATGTGACGTACGGTGTTTTCGTATTGGCGCACGAAGTGCCGCGCCGTTTTCGGCGTATCATGCGGCGGTTTTATTTGCCCGGATGCATCGGTCGCGGCAACGGGTGCGAAATACGGATACTACGCCGTTTTGTTCGGATAGAACGCGGCGCACGTGGACGGAATTACGTGCGCGTCGGAGATCGACGATTGCGGATAAGCGCGAAGCCGAAATAAGTCTCGGCACGGCTGTGAAAAAATCAGGAGTGCGATATGAACGATGTTATGTCGCATTCCGCCTGATTTTTTCGTCAGGTAACGGTGTAAAGATCAAAAACGGCGCTGTGGTAGTAGTTGGGCGCGTCAAGACCCTGTTGCAGATTTTTTCAATCAGACCGATCGCGGTATCTATACTATCTTGTCGCATGATGGCAATGAATTTACTTGCTATTTGACAGGTCATGAAGGCGAGAATATGCCCCAAAACCCAAAATTCAGTGCGGGCGCCGATCTTTCAATCACCTTTCGCATTCCCGAGTCGGACACGTATAAAGCGAGCGAGTGGTCGA
>CASEMM010000151.1 GCA_949289095.1 uncultured Eubacteriales bacterium
CGCCACTTCAAGAGCGCGGCGCGCGGCATACTGACCCCTGACGTATTTCAGATCTTCTCCCGATACTCTGCCGAGCACCGCGTCCGCGGGATCACGCGGAACAACCGGTACGGACGGAGCACCGCCGAGAAATTCAGTCACAGAGCGGAGATCCGTAAACGCATACACGTCCATCCCCGAAACGAACGAGGCTTCCTTAGCGTTTGCCACGGGAATAACGGCGCGTTTCATTCCGTCCGCTTTTGCCGCAAGCAACACCGGAAGAATACCGTTTACTCTGCCCAGGTTCCCATTGAGAGACAGTTCCCCGACAAACACGGTCTCCGACGTATCCGCCGAGAGCTGTTCGGTCGCAAGAAGCATTCCGATCGCTATCGGAAGATCGAAAGCCGAACCTTCCTTACGCGTATCCGCCGGAGCGAGATTGACCGTAACTCTCTTCGGAGACAGCCTGTACCCGCTGTTTTTGAGCGCGCTGCGCACTCTCTCTTTCGATTCTTTTGTGGCGGCGTCCGGAAGTCCTACGATCTCCGTACCGGGAAGACCGTTGCTTATGTCTATTTCGACCGAAACGGCATAGCCGTCTATTCCGCCGACTCCGTAACTGTTTACTCTCGCAAGCATCCTTCCCCCTTTTTCTCAATTACCGCAGGCTCATCCTCTCACCCAGCCGCGCATGCACTCGCCGAATCCGGACGAACGGTCAGTCAAGAATTCCTTTCTGTTCTTTGCCACGGCGATGTCCAGCACCACCACGGCATAATATATATGCATGATAACGGTGAGTACGGATAACAGGATGGAGAACGCGTTATACGCTCCTCCCAGTTCCTTGAGATTGGTCACCGCACCGTCCGTCACGAGCGAACCGGAAAGCATGCCGCCGCCGAACAACGCCAGCGTTGCGTTAATCACAACGAACAGCGATACGGGAGCGAATACTTTCATTATGCGCTTATCCTTCGTTGCAACGAAAGACGGAAGCATAAGCACGAGCGCGGGCAGCAGAGACCACTCGTCCGAACCCATCATGTATACCGCTACGGTAAACGCCATGAAAGACGCTATAAGCAGCAGGTTTGCACGATTGCGTTTCATGAGCCAGAACACAAGCGTGAACACGGCAGACACTACGACAAACAGCACCGCGAACACAAGCGTCTTGAACTGCGGTCCGACGGAAACGAAGTTGTTCGTTATCACCGTGTATATACCCAGTCCGTTCTCCGTGAAGCGGCTGAGCGCGTTGCTGTCAACCGTAAACGGCTGAACGAACAGCTGATTCATGACGCTGCCGAAACCGACCACGCCGTCCGCAAAGTATGCCGGCAGACAGACGAGATACATGACCGCGAAGCCGAGGAGCAGACAGAGCGGCGCATAGAACACGTTATAATATGCGGGATCGCGCATGACCGAATCGAACGACGGCTTTGCCTTGACTATATTTACAACCGATTTAACTGTCGCATACACGGCGTATACACCCACGACGGGCACGACGAACACCGCATACGAACTGACAAGGCACGCGGCCGCCGCAGTAAGGCATATGCCGAACATATTTTTGGAAAGCACGAACACCGCGAGAACCACGAGAGCAAGAGCAAGGAATATCATGTCCGATCCCCACATCGACGAAACGACGAAAGAGAGCGGATTGATGAAATACATTCCGCACAGCGCAAGCGCGACGTAACGGTTCACGTACTTTTTAGCGAGGTAATATATCATGCAGACGAGCGCAATGTCGGCAAGCATGAACGGAAGACGTACGAAAAACTGCATTGCTATGCTGTCCATCGCAGCGCCCGCCGATATTCCCCATCCGGCGAAAAGCGTATAAAGATATGCGGCGAGAGGGGCGACGGATCTGTATTCCGTCGTGAATCCGGAAAATCCGCTGTCTTCGCTGAAAACCCCGCTCGCGATGCCGTATGCCGTGTTATACGTCGGACCGTAGCCTTTCACGACAAACGTCAGCAGCAGTCTTATCGCAACTCCGACGGCAAGTATGATGAAAAAGACGTGAATGGGTTTAATCCTGCCCACAGCCGTCGTTTCTTCGTTCGTAAGAGCATGATATTTTCCGATCAGAAATACCGCGACTACCGCAGCTGCAACGGCGAGCAGAACGAAAAACACGATCAGGATCACGTTTGCCGCAAGTACGTCGTTCGCTGCCGACGACGTTATTACCGAGAGTGTATTAGAGATGTTGCCTGACAAATCAACCTCCGAAAAAAGCACGAAAAGAGTTTGGGGAGCCCAAACTCTTTCGCACCTTTATTTTGCTTCTTTCAACTTCGCGGCCTTGCCGGAAAGCTTTCTAAGGTAATAAAGTTTAGCTCTGCGCACTTTGCCCTTTCTGACGACTTCCACTTTGTCGATACGGGGAGAGTGTACGGGGAAAGAGCGCTCTATACCCACGCCGAACGAAACCCTTCTGACGATAAAAGTCTCTCTGAGTCCGCCGTTTTTGCGGGCGATAACCGTTCCCTCGAACGCCTGCAGACGCTCTCTGTTTCCTTCGACGACCTTGACGTATACCTTTACGACGTCGCCGACTTCGAACTGCGGTACATTTTCTTTCATGTACTCTTTTTCGATTTCACCGATAAGATTGTTCATGACGTTACTCCTATAAAAATTTACGCGTTCTCGAAGCAATATCCTGCATCGGCGGACCGCATAAGTCACTAACGGAAAGTTTAGCATAAATATTCACCGTTAGCAAGCGATTTTACGCGCTTTGCGCGAAAAAATCACATTAAAATTTGCAATATAAATATTATGCTCGTAACGCGGAAGAATCCGAGGCAAAAGCGATCGGAACAAGTCTGCCGTCCTTTTCCGCAATACCGCCGTCCGCGCCGTACGTTTCCGCAAATGCGGCAACGTCCGAATCCTGCGCGTCCGACACCAAAGGTACGCCGCCGGCAGTCACAGTGCCGACATGACAGCCGGAATATTTTCCGTCCGTAACGGCATATGCCTTTCCTCCCTCCGTCATAACGATATCCGCTTCCGCAAAACAACGCAAGACTTCCAACGACTCGCCCTGCGCCGCTATGCCCGCGGCATACGCCTTGCCGCCGCTCACGTCCGCCGTCAGAAACGCGGCGCAGTATTCCGGTCTGATATAAGAGGCTCTTCCGCATATCCCTCCCGCATATACGGTATCCGCCGACACGTCGGCGGTCAGATATGCACAGCAGCTCGTTATGCGGCCGTAGTAATTTGAATCCTCCGTCCGACCGACTATGCCTCCGATATATGCCGCCGAACCGCCTGCGGCAGTAATCACTCCTTCGGAAAAACATCCCTTAAGCTTTGCCGACGACAGATAACCGACTATACCTCCCGCGCACAATTCCGTGTCCCCGGAAACCGTCAAGTCGATGACGTAATCCGCCACGGCGAGATCGTAAATCTCTGCGGCTCTTCCGCACACGGCTCCGAACAATCCCGCGCAGGCATACGATTTTCTCGTCGTGCTGTCGTAACGCACATCGGTTTCCGTTATGCTCATTCCGTAAACGGTATGTCCGCTGCCGTCAAAGCTGCCCGCAAACGCGTGCTCGGCGTTATTCCCCTCCGAAGTGTACCATCCGTATCCTATGGGAGTCCATTCCCTTCCGCCGAGATAAATGTCGCACGCAAGTCTGAAACTCTTTCCGGCACAGTCGTCGCCCCCGTTGACGAGCGCCGCAAGATAAGCAAGCTCTGCTCCGCTGCCTATGATATACGGGTCTT
>CASEMM010000152.1 GCA_949289095.1 uncultured Eubacteriales bacterium
TACTCCTATTATGCACGCTATTCCCTTTCCGCCCTTGAATTTAAGGCATACCGGGAGAATATGCCCGACTTCCACGGACAGTCCCGCAACATAAAGACCGAGTTTGTCCGTCACGTCAAACGGCTTACCCGCGCACAGCCACCAGAAAAAGAATGCCGGAATCGCCGCTTTGAACGCATCGAGGAGCAGACACACGACGCCCACGATCTTACCGTAAGTGCGCACTACGTTCATTGTCCCGGGATTGCCGCTGCCGCTCTTGCGGATATCGCCGTGTTTGATGCGCGAAAGCACGAGGGCGAAATTGATATTGCCCACGAAATACGAAACGACGACGGTTATCAGCAGTTTGATCCACAGCGCCATTATTCTTTCTCCTTTCTCCCCGTTATTTTAAGCCGTAACGGCGTACCCGAAAAATCGAACGCCCTGCGCAGACTGTTTTCGAGATAACGCTTATACGAAAAATGCATCAACTGCTCGTCATTGACAAAAATAACGAACGTCGGAGGATTAGTCGCCGCCTGCGTCGCATACAGCACTTTGAGTCTTCTTCCCGAATGTGACGGGGGTTCGGTCGCACGGACGGCGTCGCTTATAACGTCGTTGAGAACGCCCGTGGGAACGCGCATGCTCGCGTGGGCGTACACGCTTTCAGCCAGGTCGAGCACGTTCGTAACGCGCTTGCCGCTGAGCGCGGAAACGTATTCCGATCTGAAATAACCCATGAAATTGAGCTTTTCCGTAAGATCGGCGTTGAATTTATCTATCGTGCGGGAATCCTTTTCCACCTTATCCCATTTGTTCATGACTATGACGGACGGCTTTCCCTCGTCATGCACCATACCGGCAATTCGCACATCCTGTTCGCTTATCGGCTCGCTGCTGTCGAACACGACGATCGCAACGTCAGCCCTGCCTATCGCCGCTATCGCACGCATGACGCTGTACCGCTCCACGCTTTCGTCCTCTATACCGCGCTTACGGCGCATTCCGGCAGTGTCTATAAGCGTATATTTCGCGCCGTTATACGTGAACGGCGTGTCTATCGCGTCCCGCGTCGTACCGGGCACATCGGAAACTATAACGCGATCGAAACCGAGTATTCTGTTCACGAGAGAGGACTTGCCGACATTCGGTTTGCCGACGAACGCTATGCTCAATCCGCGATCGTCCGCTTCCTCCGCACCCGGAAACAGTTTGGTCACCTCGTCGAGAAGATCGCCTATTCCGAGCATCTGTTCGCAGGAAATGGGGAACGGTTCTCCCAGACCAAGCTCGTAAAAATCGTAAAGCGTATCCGTTTCGTTATTGTCCAGCTTATTCACGGCAAGCACGACGGGCTTGGAAGCCATGCGTAAAACCGCAGCGACTTCGCGGTCGGAAGAAAGCAGTCCCGCTTTGCCGTCCGTCATAAAAACGATGACGTCGGAAAGATCCATGGCTATCTGCGCCTGGCGGCGTATTTCCGCTCCGAAGTCAGCAGCCGCATTCTCTATTCCGCCCGTGTCTATAAGCGTGAACTGCTTGCCGCACCACTCCGCATCGGCATATATGCGATCGCGCGTGACGCCCGGCGTATCCTTGACTATGGATATGCGTTTCCCGCAGACACGGTTGAAAAACGTCGATTTCCCGACGTTGCTTCTTCCTATTATCGCTACGAGAGGTTTTGCCATATGCTTATTTTAGCACAATTTTTTATTAAAGTCCACCGTTTACGGCATACGCCTCCGAAGTAACGCGTTATCAGTCGCCGCCTATTATGTCGTCGTCAGAATGCTGCGTACAGTCGCTCCGCTCTTCGCCGCCGCCCGTAATGCCCTCGTCCGCGGCGGATTCGGCATTCAGCCTTTCCGCGGCTATACGTCTGTTTTCGGACGCCCGTCTGACGGCGCCCGTTATTTCCGCAAACACCAGAGCGGACGCGCACCCGATTATCATGGCGTTAAAAATGCCGTAACCGCCGAGCGTATATACGGTTTGTCCGTACGCGCCGCGAAGCACCGCCATGCTCACCGCGTCCCCGGCAATGCAGCCGCCGAGAACTGCGGCGATACTGCCCGCGCGCGTTCCCGCAACGGCGCAGCACACCGAACCGCCTATAAATCCGCTCAGCAGGAAGAATATGGTCACCGCTCCTTCCGACTCTGCTCCGGTCATCATCCTGAACGCGACGACGAGCGCGGTTTCGGACGCAAGCGCAAGCAGAATACGCAGCACGCTGCCTCCTCCGCGCACGGCAAGCACGAAAATAAGCACGAACGCCACTGCGGGAACGGCGAATCCGCCCACCGTCATGACAAATGAATCCGTACGCACTTCGGGCACGACCGCTCCTATTATCAGTGCAAGCACGATGAGAAACGTCAGCCAGCTCGTTATTCCCAGTCTGTCGAAATACCGTTCCGCAGCGCCGAAGAACAACAATACCGCGACGATACCCAGTATCACTATACCCGTGGTCATAAAAAAGAATCACCTCCGCACTATCTCTATGCCCGGCGATTCTTCCCGTTTTTATGCTATTTATACGTAATGCGTCAGATATACGATCTGCTCCATTGCTGCCCCGGCTGCGACGTGGTAAACGCTCCGAGTTCCAGCATATAACTCTCGAAACCGTATTCGTATTTACTGTCCAGCCACAAAGCATCGTAATTGTATATGCGCACGCTTTCGACGATCACGGTCTGTTCGGGCGCACGGAAATATTTACGGGCATACTGCGGACTGCCGTCATCCGCCGTATACTGCCCGAGTCCGAGTATGTATTCGAATGTTTCCCTCGCCTTTTCCTCATGGAGCGGAGCGGCAAAAACTTCGAGATTGAGCGTACGCACGGAAGACGTGCCCGTACCCGGCATGAGAGTAACCGCGTCCGCCGTCGGATCGCAGCAGAACTGAAACTCCGTCGCGCTCGCCGAACTGCCGGATACGTTGGCGCACAGAGCGAGCGGAATATTCGCCGTCGTGAACGCGGCTTCGTCTTTCTTTACCGTATACTTGAATACATCCGGATCGTCCGGATCGGAGTAATGAGCGGGCGCAAAATCGCGCTCTTTTATTCCGTCGACAAACGCAAGGTCGTCGCTGCGGTGCTTATAGTCCCATTCGCCGGACTCATCGTCATATGTCGGATCGTAATACCCGCCGAAACGCACCTGACTGTTCTGAGTGTCAAAAACTATATTGCCGTCAAAAAATCCTATTGACGCGAGATACATGAAGTTGTTTGCGGCGTTAGGACAGTCCGCGGCGTATATCTCGTATTCCGCTTTGTATTTTTCGCCGCCGCTGACGAACGTGAATACCGCTATCGGGTTGCGCTCGAACATATAGTTCGCCGCCATGACGCACGGCACGGTGATTCCCACTGCTATTATCATGACTGCCGCAACGATGGCGGCAACCGCGAAAACGTGCACGCGCCGCCGCTTTTCCGCATACTCCTCTTCCGTCATTTCGGGAGCGGCTCCGCGGCTTTCCGCATTCCGCGCTTCGCGCAGCCGTTTGCGCTCGCGCGCCGTAAGCTCGCTCTTTGTGAATTTTTTCTTCTTCATCGGATATGAATTTCCCTTCCGCGCAGCGCGGCGATGACTCCGCGCGCTTCGGTAAACGTCAGCGAAACGGCGCGCAGGCGCTGCACTCCGACGTCGTATTTTTTATTGACGGCGTAATCTCCGTATTTGCCGTCGCCGAGTATAGGCATGCCGGCGGCAGCGAGCTGCACACGCAGCTGATGAGTTCTGCCCGTAGACGGATACAGAGCGAGTTCCGTCAGTCCGCCGTTCCGCCCGATCACTTCGTATTCCGTCACGCTCTCCGCGCCGCCCTTGACGGGCGTCGAATATGCCTTTACCTTTCCTCTCTCCGCGTCCTTTACCAGCCAATGGCGCAGTGTGCCGCGCGGCGACGCGGGAACGCCAACCACAGTCGCAACGTATTTCTTTCTGACCGTGCGTTCCTTAAATTCCCGCTTCATTTCCTCTTCGGCAGCCTGATTGCGCGCAAGCGCGACAAGCCCCGTCGTATTCACGTCCAGTCTGTGCACGGGGCGCAGCTCGCCGTATTTCTCACGCAGCAGCACGGGTAGGCTCATGGTATCCGTATGCGCCGGCTTATCCGCTATCACCACGTTACCGTCGGCATACGCAATGCGCACCTCGGGCAGACGTGCCGACGTGTATGCTTCCGCTTCGTCGCCTTTCGCAAGCGGCACATCCTCTCCCGTGCGGACGCCGTTCACCTTCACCTGTCTGTCCGCAATGAGTTCGAGAACACCGCGCCTGCCGAGAAAAGACAGCTTTTCAAGCAGCAGAGCGGACAGCGTCATATCTCTCGGAGCAGTCAGAGTGTATTTCATTTATCTTCCGCCGCATCCTCGGACGGGCGGTTTTTGACTTTATGTTCTTCATTCATAAGCTTTTCCAGACCGCTTATAAACTCTATGAAAGTCGTCACGTCGCGGAAATCGCGGTAAACGGACGCGAAACGGATGTACGCCACTTCGTCAAGGTCTTTAAGCTCCTTCATGACGAGTTCGCCTATCTCCTTGGAACTTATCTCCTGCAGAAGAGTATTATATACGGTGCGTTCCACATTCGCAACGAGCTTGTTTATTTTCTCCGCAGTAACGGGACGTTTTTCGCACGCCTTTATCACTCCCCGGCGGATCTTATCCGGATCGAACGGCTGCCTGGTTCCGTCCGCTTTTATTACGAGTACGGGAGTGCTTTCTATGACTTCATACGTCGTAAACCGCCTTCCGCATCCGAGACATTCGCGGCGGCGGCGTATGCTTGTCCCGTCTTCGCTCATTCTCGAATCTATCACCTTACTGTCCGTACATCCGCATTTTCCGCACTTCATGGCATGCCTCCCGCAAAAAAGTGTTATTATATTACCACAAATGCGCGGCGGTGTCAAGAAAACCGCGCTTTTTGCGCGGTTCCGGCTCGAAATCAGTCAAAAAATGCCGTTTCAGCAATAAAGCGCGCATTTACCGCCGCAACCCTCGGGCGGTTTGTCCGGCTTGCACTTTCCGTTCTCGTTCATATCTATGAGAATGACATCCGAACCTATTTTTACGATACAGCCGAGCGGAATGAATATCGTCTGCTCTTTGGAAAAAAGCCCGCTTCTCCGCGCGGGAGCGACTATACCGAGAGCGGTCTTGCTTTCCACGGATATCACCATGTCCACTATGTGCCCGAGCTTGCTGCCATCGGCGGCATTTACCACTTCTTTCTTGCGGAGTTCGCAGAATGAAATTTCGCTGTCCATAGTACCCGTATATGCACGCCGACCGAAATATGTGACGAAATCGCGCGCGCACGGACGATTTTTGTTGCAAACGCGCCGTTCGCGTATAACCCGCCCCGTCTTACGGCAAAATATCGTTCGGAGGATACCGAAGATGAAGACCAGAGTGGAAATCACAGGTATAGATACGGCGGAACTGCCCGTGCTTACTCACGAAGAGAGCATGAACCTGCTCAAAAGAGCGCAGGCGGGCGACAAAAAGGCGCACGACGAATTCGTGACAGCCAATCTCAGACTCGTGCTCAGCATAGTGCAAAGATTCTACGGCCGCAAAGCATGCGCAGACGATCTGTTTCAGGTCGGCTGCGTGGGACTGATAAAAGCGATGAAAAACTTCAACACCGAATACAACCTGCGCTTTTCCACGTATGCGGTACCAATGATAATCGGCGAAATCCGCCGCTTTCTGCGAGACGGCTCCGCACTGCGCGTATCCCGTTCGCTGCGCGACAGAGCGTATAAAGCGCTGCAAGTGCGACACGATCTCGAAACCACGGGAAACGGCGAAGCCACCTGCGAAGAAATAGCCGCTTGCATGAACGTACCCGTCCGCGAAGTGACGTTCGCTCTCGACGCGATAGCCGACCCCGTTTCGCTTTACGATCCGGTATATCACGACGGCGACGAAACCGTGATGGTAATGGACCAGATTGCGGACGGACGCTACGATTCCGAACGCTGGCTGGGCAATATAGCCGTATCGGAAGCCATGGAACGCCTTCCGGAACGCGAACGCAAAATAATTTCGCTGCGCTTTTACGAAGGCAGAACGCAGATGGAGGTATCCGAAGAAATAGGCATCAGTCAGGCGCAGGTGTCGCGGCTTGAAAAATCCGCGATAAACAGACTGCGCGAATATGTGCAGGAATGATCACAGGGCGACATCGAGCACCATCATGAGTACGAACCCGACGATAAACCCGATCGCTCCCGCATGCGGATGCAACTCCGAACGCGACCCCGGAATGAGCTCCTCCGCGACCACGAATATCATCGCCCCCGCACTCAGCCCGAGCAGCCACGGCTGAAGCGGGCGGACGAACGACGCGAGAAGCAGTCCGATGCCTGCAAACAGCGGTTCTACCGCTCCGCTCGCGGAAGCAAGCAGAAAAGATTTTTTCGCGCTCATTCCCGCCCCTCGCAGCGGCAGAGCCGCCGCTGCGCCTTCGGGAAAGTTCTGCACCGCGATTCCCGCCGCAAG
>CASEMM010000153.1 GCA_949289095.1 uncultured Eubacteriales bacterium
GAAGCAGATAACGCGGTATGTTCCGATATACATAGCGTGCGGAGGGGAAGAGCTGGAAGCGTTGGACGACATACTGTCGAAGAAGATAATAAGGAAATTGGAGACGCAGAACCCGGTATATGTGAAGAGCATGAGCAAGGGGATGTCGGAATACCTGGACGAACTGTTCGGGGAAGGAAAGATGAAGAGCTGCAAGGAATATCTCGAACGCCTTGCTCTCGGCGCATGAGCGGAGCGGTGACATGGATAAGTCGCAGACATATTACAGCGCGCTGAAAGCCTACCGCGAAGCGGTTTCTTCCGATTCCGGATGCCGCCGGCTGCTGGACGCGCTCGTCGCCGCGGGCGGCAGGAATGCGATCGAGATCGTCCGCATGAAATGCGAGATAGAAGAGGATTGGATCGCGGAAATAGAAAAGCAGCTTCCGCACGTCGAAAAGGCGGTTAAGGCGGAGCGGCAGTTCATACGCCGCGAAGGCGAGGTCGTTCCGATCGAAAAGGCGAAGCGCGCCTCGCGTGACAGCTTTCAGCACCTGGCGCGTCACAGCAATCTTCTGACGCGCGAACCCGAACCGAACGGCGACGTCGTTCCGGACGGACTGTTCATCGTCGAAAAGGAAAGCGATTACAAAGTATACGAAAACAGGTTTCTTTACACGCTGCTGTGTTATCTGCGCGATTTTATAGAAGTGCGGCTCAATAAAATACTCGAAACGGGCAACACGTACCGCGCCCGTGCGGAAGTGAACAAAAAGCTGCATACGAACGGCCGAGACATAGACTACCGCATGACGCTCGCAGAGGACAGCAGGCTTGATTTTTATCTGATGACGGATGACGAAACGGGGCGCAGAATAGAGCGCATACGCGGAGCGCAGTTTACCGTCAGCGCGCTGCTGTCGACGCCGCTCATGCAGATAGTGTCCGACGCGCCTCTCGTCAAACCGCCGATAACGCGCACGAACGTGCTTAAAAGCAACGTGGATTTCAAGGCTGCGCTCGCGCTTTACGAATATCTTTCGTCATACGAGGGGGACGGCTTCACCGTCCGCGAAGTAAGACGCACGCTCGATCCGCTGCCCGCGCCCGCCGCCGAGGACTTTGCGGAAACGGTCGCGCTCGCGCTGTTTCTGACTTATGAACACGGCAACGATCTCGTGCCGCGTCTGGAAGAGGGCAGACGCGCTGAAGCGGAAAGAAAAAAGGCGGAAGAGCGCATAAAACTCGCAAAGCAGGTCGAACTTCTCCGCCGCAGAATGAAGGAATCGGGCGGCAGCGCCGAGGAGTATATACTCGCGCTGGAAAAATACAACCGCACTCTCGAGGCGGACAGCGCCGCGCTCGGTTCTGTCAGAGAGGAGCTGGTTTCCGTAAAGGCGGAGAACGGCGAACTGACGGGCAGACTGGAAAGTATGACGGGGCGCGCGCAACAGGCGGAGACCGATTACCGCAATCAGCTCGCGGAAACGGCGCGCGTGCGGGCGGAGGGCGAAAAAGCGCTCGGCGAACAGAAGCGCGCCATAACCGCCGAATGCGACAAAAAAATCGCGGAAGCGCGTTCGGCGGCGGACGCCGCGATCGCGGACGCGGCGGGAAGAGCGGACGATGCCGAGAACGCATACAACGCCTTGATGGAGGAAAAGCGCGTGCTCAGCGCGCGGCTGAACGCGCTGAGGTACGAGCACGGGCTGATGACCGACGAAGACGATTTCACTTCCAGAGAACGGTTCGACGAACTCGAGCGCGAATATCTCGCGTTTTACGACTTGTTCGAAAAGCAGTGGAAAAAGACCAAGATGAAAATCAGAAAGGATGTTCTCCGCAGCCGCGGAGAGGAAAAGAAAGACTGAAAATTTCCGTATAGGCGGATAAGAGAGGAAAGACGGACAACAGGCGGAACGTATGAAACGCGGCGGACGTAAAAAGAGACTCGTCGTTCTCATGATATTCATAAGCGCGGTATCGCTGCTTTTTGCGGCGGCGCTGATAGGCACGATGTTTTTGGGCAACGCCATAGACGTCCCTTTGCTGCACTCGGAAAACGTGTATATCGTGCTCATACTCGCCGTGATTTTTCTCGCCGTCGTCATATTCATGATCGTGACCGTGCTGCGCCGCGGGAAGCTGTATAGGCGTATACGCGAACGCAACGCGCGCATTCTCGCGGGAGAGGAACGTCCCGAAGACGCCGATCCCGCTCCCGGAGGAGACGCGCCGGAAGCGGAAGACGCGAAAGGGGTAGAAGGGCGAGCGGACGGACAGTCGCGGTTTTACATGCTGACGGAGACGGACGAGCGGATGAAGGGATACCGTGCGCCGGGAAAGACGGATATAACGCTGAAAGAGCTTTGCGAGAGATTCAGGAACTATGCCGCGGCGGA
>CASEMM010000154.1 GCA_949289095.1 uncultured Eubacteriales bacterium
CTCCGATACTGCTCGGAGCGCTCATCGAAAAGGACGTAACCGTACACGCCTGTGCAAAGACTGTCGAAGCATGCCCCTCGCTTGCAGACAAACTCGTTCTCGCAATCGTTTTTTGCGGATATTGATGACCGTTTCAGAATCCGGTGTTTATGTTGTTTTTCATGTAAAATACGCACCGGAAGTCGTATGTCGACTTCCGGTGCGTATCGTTTGTATGAAATTTTATGTTACGCTGCTATTTTTCGTCGCTTTGCGGACAGCATTATCATCGTTCGTCCGGATCTGCGGATTTGGCGGATTCGATATCCTGCATAGCGTCTTCGAGCTGGGTGCGGATGTTTGCGCTGTTTGCCATATCATATATGCGGTCGCGCAATTTTTCGCACTCCGCTTCGCTGAGCAGAACGCTGTTGTTCACGGCGTCCGATCTGAAAGGTTTAAACGAATACTTGTATTCGTCCGTATTTATGAACGGAGAACACACGTCCGTCAGCGCATCGAGAATGCTGTTTTCGAAAAAGCTGAAGTATTTTCCGGAATTTCCGCGTATTATGTGATCGGAGAGCAGAACGCCCAAGGAAGCGAGGGTTATGATTATTACGCTTGTAGCGATAAGATCGCCTTGCGAAGGATACATGGTATCGCCCGGATGGTTGTGGAACACCACGACTCTCGATGCTTTGCACGCGGATGCATAGCGGTACAGCCGCGGGATATTTACGGTCACGTTTGATGCGCCGCCGGAACTTATATCCGCAAAATTTTTTACTCTTCCGGTTACGTCTAAAAATATCGCACTGACGTGTTCTTCGTTCGGATTGAGCGACAGCGAAGAGTGATTGTAAAAGCTGAGAATATCCGAATATGAATCTATTATCGCAGATGTTTTCTTGCTGTCTTTTAAGTATGCGTCCGTAATAGGTATGATTGATTTGATCAGATATGCGGCACGTTCGGGCAGTTCGGGAAATGCTGTCAGATCTTCTATATTTGCGTCGAACACGGCGGACAGCGAGCCGAATTCGCGGATTAGTTTATGTGCGAGTTCGTTTGTGTCTTTGCGCTGAACCCCGTAAAACAGCAGATATTCCAATATTTCGTGCGGAGAAAATGTCCGCATTTCGGGATCGGCAAAAAATCTCTGTCTGACGCGTTCTCTGTGACCTGCGTGTATGTTGTCGTTTCCGCCCCCTTTCTTTTTCATAAGTTATATCCTCTGCTCTGCTTATTTACGGCACTGACCTTTGCCTCGTATCACATATTTGAAACTCGTAAGCTGCTGCGGACCTATCGGACCTCTGACATGCAATTTCTGAGTTGATATGCCGAGTTCCGCGCCGAAACCGAATTCGAATCCGTCCGTATATCGCGTTGATGCGTTTACGTATACGGCTGCGCTGTCCGTTTCGCGGAGGAATTTATCCGCCGCTGTTTCGTCGCGCGTTATGATTACTTCGGAGTGATGAGTGCCGTATTTGTTGATGTGTCTGATTGCTTCGTCAACGTTTTTTACTGCCTTGCACGAAATTTCGTAGCCGAGGTACTCTTTCGCATAGTCCTCTTCCGTTGCGGGAACGAGTTTGTCCGCAAGCGAGGGGCATGCTGCGACAGTCTTTGCACAGGCGTGTACGGTTACGTCCTTTTCGATGAGCGCTCCGAGCAGTATCGGAGCGGCTTCGGTAAGCGCGTCCTCATCGATAAGAAGACTTTCGAGCGCGTTGCACACGCCGGGACGCTGTAACTTTCCGTTGAGAAGTACGGGAAGAGCAACATTAACGTCGCCGGTTTTTTCGAAATACATGTGACAGTTGCCGGCGCCCGTTTCTATGACAGGCATCGTAGCGTTCTTTTTGGTGGATTTTATGAGAGCGGCAGAGCCTCTCGGTACGAGAACGTCAATGTATTCGTCCATGTGCATGAACTCGTCCGCGCCGGTTCTCGTGGTATCTTCTATGAGCTGGATGAATCCGCTTTCGAATCCGCGGTTTTCGAGCGCTCGCTTCATGATTGCGACGAGTTCGGCGTTCGTGGCGTATGCGTCCTTGCTGCCGCGCAGTACTATTGCGTTGCCCGTCTTTATGCAGAGCGCGACGACGTCGCACGTTACGTTGGGACGCGCTTCGTATATTATGCCTATGACTCCGAGAGGAACGGATATACGGCTTATTTCAAGTCCGTCGTGATTTACCCACGATTCGAGTATTTTTCCGACGGGATCGTCAAGTTCGATGAGTTTGCGTATGCCCTCCGCAATTCCGTCTATGCGGCTTTCGGTAAGACGCAGTCTGTCTATAAGGTGTGCTGGAAGGTCTTTTCCCCGCTCTATGTCCGCAGCATTGGCTGCAAGAACGGAAGCGGAGTTTGCGATAAGCGCATCCGCTATTATGCCCAGCATCTCGTTTTTCTGCTCCGTACCGAGCAGCGCCGGATATGAGATGTTATCTTTTGCCGCTTTGCATGTTTCGCGTACGGTCACGATTATTCCTCCTCTTCCTCTTCGTTGTATTCTGCGTTGTGATAAACGTTTTGCACGTCATCGTTGTCATCGAACGCATCAAGCATTTTGAGCAGCTTGTCTCTGTTTTCGTCGTCGAGGAATACGGTGTTCTGCGGAATGCGCCGCAGTTCCGCAGATTCGTACTCTATACCAGCGGCGGCAAGCGTGTCGCGGACGGATGCGAAAGCCGAAGGCGTGGTTATTATTTCATAGTAATCTTCGTCCGCATCGAAATCGTCCGCTCCCGCATCGAGTGCGGTCATCATCATCTCGTCGTCGTCCATACCCGGTTTTTTGGGAACGGAAATAACGCCCTTGGTGTCGAACATATAGGAAACGCATCCCGAAGTGCCGAGACTGCCGCCGGCCTTGTCAAAAATATGACGTACTTCGCCGCCAGTACGGTTCTTGTTGTCCGTCAGCGCCTCGACGATAACGGCGACGCCGTTCGTGCCGTAACCTTCGTATACGATGCTTTCGTAGTTTATGCTGCCGAGTTCGCCGTTTGCTTTCTGAATGCTCCTGTTTATGTTGTCTTTGGGCATATTGTTGGCTTTCGCCTTGTCTATGACGGCGCGTAGCGCCGCATTTGAAGACGGATCGGGACCTCCTGCTTTGACTGCGACGGCTATTTCTCTGCCTATTTTAGTGAAAATTTTACCTCTTGCCGCATCGGCTTTGCCTTTTGCCTGCTGTATGTTGTGCCATTTCGAATGTCCGGACATAAATTACCTCTCTTTATCTGATATTTTTCGTTTCATTTTTTATTCGCAGTATTTCATACATGAGTATCGCACCGCTGACCGCGGCATTGAGCGACTCGATGTTGCCGGTCATGGGTACGGATACCGCTGTGTCGCATTCTCTTCTGACTTTCTCCGAAACTCCGTCTGCTTCTCCGCCGATGACGACGCATATCTTGCCGTCCGGCGCGCCGAAACCGAATATGTTTTTACCGCTCATATCCGCGCATAACAGCGTATACCCGTTTTCTTTGAGCTTTGCGGGAGTTGTTTCGTCCGCAAGCGGCAGACGTACTTTTACTATTGCGGACATCGTGCTTCGCACCGTCTTGCCCGAATAAGCGTCCGCGCAGTCTTTGAGATATACGTCATTGTATCCCGCGGCGCATGCGGTGCGTATAAGCGTGCCCAGATTGCCGGGGTCGCGCACTCCGTCGAGAAACAGTGCGTACTCGCTGCCCGACGGGTCGGAGCGCGGCTTTTCGAGTACGGCGGCGATTCCCTGCGCGGTTACGGTTTCGCAGACGGACGACATAAGTTCGTCGGAAAATATCACCGCTCCGGGATAGTCGTCGGCAAGAGCCGGCACCGTTATTAATTCACGTATGAGGCCTGGAGCGGCGGCGAGCACGTCGCATACCGCACGTTTTCCTTCGACTAGGAACAATCCCGTTTCGTCGCGGTATTTTTTCTTTGAGAGCGATGCGACGAGTTTTGCCGTTTTGTTGGATCTCGAAGTGATTATCATGTTTCAAACCAAAAACAGAAGCCGTAGCTTCTGTTTTATGTTTATTTTGCAGCTTTGGCTTTTTCGGCGAGTTTGGAGAAAGTAGCGCTGTCGGTTACGGCAATATCCGCCAGCACCTTTCTGTTGAGATCGATGCCGCTGACTTTAAGACCGTGCATAAACTTGCTGTAAGACATGCCGTTGAGTCTTGCCGCTGCGTTTATTCTCGCTATCCAGAGTCTGCGGAAGTCTCTCTTCTTGCGGCGGCGTCCGATGAACGCATACATCTGAGACTTCATGACGGCTTCCCTTGCGATCCTGTAAGAACGGGATTTAGAGCCGAAATAACCCTTGGCGAGCTTCATTATCTTTCTGCGCTTTTTAAGCGCGTTTACGCTTCTCTTGATTCTCATATCCGATTACCTCCTGCCCTGCAGCATAACTTTGACCGTCCTGGACTCCTCTGCGGAAGCGAGGTATGCTCCCTGGCGGAGCTTCATTTTTCTCTTGCTGTCTTTCTTCGTCAGAATATGGTTCTTATTCTGATAATTGCGCTTTACTTTGCCGTTCTTGCTGACGCGAAAACGTTTTTTCGCACCGCTGTGGCTTTTCATTTTAGGCATTTATATGTGACCCTCCGTAAAGTTATTTTTTAGTTGCTGTTTTGGGCGCAAGTATCATGAGTATATTGCGGCCCTCGGTCGTAGGCGCTTTGTCGATAACGCATACGTCCTCTATGATATTGTAAAAATCGCGCATTACGTCGACGCCGAGTCTGGCGTGAGCTTGCTGGCGTCCTTTCATCCTTATGGAAACTTCCACTTTATTGCCGGAAGAACAGA
Source organism: uncultured Eubacteriales bacterium (assembly GCA_949289095.1). Taxonomy (GTDB): domain Bacteria; phylum Bacillota; class Clostridia; order Christensenellales; family Pumilibacteraceae; genus Protoclostridium. The sequence goes on from CASEMM010000154.1 coordinate 4,810, forward strand.
ACTTTGCCGCCGAACGGGCTTTCGTTTCGAGATCATGCTTGTCGATTGTCATTGAAAGCCAGATTTTTTTAAGTTCGTTCTGCTTCTGGTTCTTTTTGGCTTCCTTTTCTTTTTTGGTTTTTTCGAATTTGTATTTGCTGTAATCCATCAGCTTGCATACGGGCGGTTTTGCCTGCGGGCTGATTTTAACGAGGTCGAGGTTGCGTTCGTCCGCAATCCTGTTTGCCGCGTCGGCGCTCATGATACCGAGTTGTTCGCCGTTTTCGCCGATGAGACGAATCTCACGGTCGCGGATCCTTTGATTGATTTCCACCTCGGGCTGCTTGTTTATGATAGTTAACCTCCATAAAAGAATGAGCGTGGAAACAAACCGCGCTCATACGAAATTACATAACTGTATTGCCATGAAAATTACGTAACCGTTCCGAGTGAACCCGAACGGTGAGACTCAGTCTGCTTCAACACATGTATTATATGCCCGAACGCGGTTATTTGTCAACTGTTTTTTAATCGAAAAACAAAACTTTTGCTTGTTTTATTCTGATTTTTCTCCGCACCCGCCGCGTCGTTGCAATTTTATCCGCAATGTGGTAATATTATAAATAATTGTTTGCTTTGCGGAGGGCGCGTATGAACATAGAAAGTATTCTGCGGCAGCATGAGCGATCGGACGGAGATGAGTCGAAAGACGTTGCTTTGCTTGAAAGAGCGATGCGCGAGCAACTGGAAAACGCCGAAGACGTCATTGCTCTTATGCGCGAGCACAAGGGCAGCGCGAAACTGTTCTTCGAAGGCGGAACGGAAGCGCTTCCGTTTGCCGTCCCCTTTCTTCCCGTGCGCAAATGCGAAAAATTCGGCATACGCAAACACACCATGTGTCAGCGTCCGTATATGCACGGACATACGTTTTACGAACTCATTTTCGTGGGCGACGGCAGCTGCACTCAGTATTCGGAAAGCGGAGAACCGGTCGTTCTGACCAAGGGACAGGCTGTGCTGCTCTCTCCCGGCTGCGTACACTCTCTCGGACGGTGCGGGTTAAAAGACAGGATATTGAAGCTGACGGTTCCCCGTGAACTGTTCGGGCGTATCGTACCCGACGGATTTTCTCTCGCCGACGGGAAAACGACGTTATTCGACAGGCTGACGGAACGTGCGGAATATCTGATATACTGGCTGCTCGACGAAACCTCAGCCGGCGGCGATGACAGAACGACGGAGAGCCTGTTGCAGCTGCTGTTTAACGAGCTCCTGCGTCGGCGTGACGTATATGAGAACGCATTTACGGATATGCTGCGCGAGTACTTCCGAGAGCATATCGACAGCGCTTCTCTTTCGGATTTTGCGTACAGGACGGGATACAGCGAAGGCTATCTGAGCCGACGCATACGCGAATCCGGCAGTTCGTTTTCCGACAAGCTGACGGAATACAGAATGGAAGCCGCTTCGGAAAAACTGAAGAGCGGCGGCTGTACCGTGGAGGAGATCGCATCGTCGCTCGGCTATACTTCCGTTTCGGGATTTTACAGGCAGTTCCGCCGCCGTTTCGGAATCACTCCCGCGGCATACGGAAAAACGTTCGGTTGAGGTACGGATAATACACAAACAGGTATTCGCGGTCCATTGAATTTCGCCCGCTCGCGTATTAAAATATTCTCATGGAGAACAAAGCGCGAACGGATCGGAAATTGGCTGATGCGCCCGTCGGACGGCTGCTGCTGACGTCGGGTATGCAGACGGGAATCTCGCTGCTCGTATACAGTCTGCTCGGCGTTACCGACGTTCTCATTGTTTCGTGGGGCGTGGGAGCAGCCGCAGCGGGAGCGATTTCGGCAGCGTCGCCCGTTACGCTCGTGCTTTCCGCCGTTAATACGATAGCGGGTACCGGCGGCGGCGCTGCGGTTTCCGCGGCGCTCGGCAAAAAGGACTACGAAAAGGCGGCGGTGACTGCCGCTAACGTATTTATGATGTTCTGGGCGATTGCCGCCGTTTTCACGGCGGTCGGTCTCATTTTTCTCGATTCCATTCTTATCGGAATAGGTGCAGGCGGAGAGCTTCTTCCTTATGCGCGCGAATATTCCGTAATCATAATAGCGGGCTCGGTGACGTCGACGGGATTCTCATCTCTCATACGCGCGGAGGGCGCCAACGGCTATGCGCTTTTGCAGTGGATAATCCCCATAAGCGTGAACATGGCTCTCGATCCGGTGCTCGTTTTCGTATGCGATGCGGGCGTGACGGGTGCGGCGCTCGGAACTCTTGCCGCACAGATATTGTCTGTATGCATGGGAATGGGATATTTCTTTCTGTCTCCGCGAAGACCGTACCGCATATGTGCGCGCCATTTCAGACCGGATGCGGCTGTGCTTAAAAACGTGGTACTTACCGGACTTCCGTCCTTTTTGCAGATGATCGGCATCGCGGTTATCCAAGCGGTTTCGGACAGTTTTCTCATCCGTTACGGCGAAACCGCGGTGACCGCATTCGGCTTTGTCTCGCGTATACGACAGTTTTTCATTCTCCCGCAATACGGACTTTTTCAGGCAGCGCAACCGATTATAAGCTATAATCACGCATCCGGCGCTGATGACAGAGCGCGTAAAGCGGTGAGATATGCAATTATTTCCTCGCTACTGGCGGGCGCGGTCTGCACTTTGCCGGCAATATTGCTGCGCGTACCGCTGCTTCGACTGTTTACCGCTGACGATAGCGTGATAAATACGGGCAGCCGTATGATCCCGTTTATGACGGGCGCTCTTGCATTGCAGGGCGGAGTCATGCTTGCGTGCGTTTGTTATCAGTCGGTCGGAAACAGAAAACTTGCGTCCGCCGTAACGTTTGCGGCATTTGCGGCCGTGCAGCTACCGTCCGTACTTATAGGCGGTACGTCTGCCGGGATGACCGGCATATGCGTATCCTGCCCCGTGTCGGATGTTCTTTCGTATGTTATGGCAATGTTATTTCTTGCCAAAAGACCGGTTATCCGAAAAAAGGAGGTATATTCGTGAAAAGCGTAACCAAAAACAATGTGTCCGCCGATAAGGTATCGGAGGCAGTCATGCGGCTGTTTCCCGAAGCTGCCGATCTCGCGGTACGCGAGCTTAAAGGCGGCGCGTTCAACGCCGCGTTTCTTGCCGAAAGCAAAGTTTTTCCTGGCGGCAGGGCAGTCGTGAAAGTCGGACCGTCGAGCAATGCGAAGACGCTGACTTATGAAAAGGACATCATGAGAACGGAAGCAACCGTATACGGTATGCTTAAAGGGCTCTCCCTGCCCGTGCCCGAAGTGCTTGCGTACGACGATTCCCGCACGTTTTTCGACGGCGAATTTTTCGTCATGACGCATATCGGCGGCGTTCCATGGAACATAGCGGATAAAGCGCGCGTGCGCAGGTCGCGTGCCGCGCTGATGCGCGAGCTGGGGCGCATTACGGCAAAAATACACGGCGTGCGCGGCGGATACTTCGGATACATAAAGGACGATGCGACGTTCCGCGCAGACAATTGGCCGGACGCATTCGAGCATATGATGAATCTCATATCGGCAGACGGACGGCGGGAAAACAGAAGGTTGCCGTATGACGAAATGATGCGCGCCGTGCGACAGCATCGCTCGGATCTTGTGTCTGTCGCTGAACCGCGGCTCGTGGACTTTGATATATGGGCTGGCAACATCTTCCTTGCGGAGCGAGGAGACGGATATTGCGTTTGCGGGCTTACCGATCTCGAACGCTCGTTTTACGGCGATCCGTATGCCGATTTTGCTGCGGCGTCCGTGCAGATGCTGCTGTCTTCGGATATTGAGGAAGAGCGTGACTTTCTCTGCGGATATGCCGAGATGTGCGGCAGCATGCCCGTATTGGGAAAGAGCGAACGCGCGCGAATAGCGCTGTATAAACTGTATCTGTCCGTAATAATGAACGTCGAAACATATCGTTACGGAACGTTATTCGGCGCATTGATGCGCATTTACAGCCGGCATATGATTAACAAACTTCTGAAAGAGCTTTAAGTCCGGACGGCAATATCGTTCTTTCCGCGTGAAAACATTATAGGACGTTTACACAAAACCGGAGCAGATAGTATCTGCTCCGGCTTTGCAGGTTACGTATTTTTTCGTGATTCTGTCAGTTATCGGCAGAGAAAGTTTCTATCTCGCCTTTGAGACGCTCGCAGAAGTCGTTAAACGTCATGCTTCCGAGATCGCCCACTTTGCGGCCGCGAACGGAAACTTTGTCCTCGGCGGCTTCTCTGTCGCCTATCACGAGCATGTAAGGTATCTTTTCGAGTTGTGCCTCTCTTATCTTGAATCCTATTTTTTCGTTGCGCAGATCTGCTTTTGCCCGTACGCCGAGAGCCTTGAGTCTGCCGACGACTTCGCGGCATTTATCGGCCGTTCTGTCAGTCAGAGCCAGCACTTTGACTTGCGTCGGAGACATCCATACCGGAAATGCTCCGGCATATTTTTCGATAAGCATGGCAATTGTTCTTTCGTAACTCCCTATTGACGAACGGTGAATTACCATAGGGCGTTTGCGCGAGCCGTCTTCTGCGATATAGTACATATCGAATCTGTCGGCAGCACAGAAATCAAGCTGGATCGTTATTATGGTATCTTCTTTTCCCCATACGTTGCGAGCCTGCAAATCGAGCTTCGGACCGTAGAATGCAGCCTCTCCTTCCGCTTCGACATAGTCGATTCCTATATCGTCGAGAATTTTTTTCATGAGCGCCTGCGTTTCCGTCCACGCTTTGGGATTATTGATGTATTTCTTTTTGTTCTTCGGATCCCACTTGGAAAATCTGAAGGATATTTCATCGGATATGCCGAGGCATTTTTCCATGTACAGGATAAGTTCGAATACGCCTTTGAATTCATCTTCAACCTGTTCGGACGTGCAGATTATATGCGCTTCGGACAGCGTAAACTGGCGTACTCTCGTTAAACCGTGCATTTCGCCGCTTGACTCATTGCGGAACAGTGTGGACGTTTCGTTGTAGCGGCAAGGCAGATCGCGGTAACTCTTTATTCCGTTCTTATATATGAGATACTGGAACGGACAGGTCATCGGGCGCAGAGCCATTACCTCATCGTCCATAGCTTCGTCCCCGAGTACGAACATGCCGTCCTTATAGTGATCCCAGTGCCCGGAGATTTTATACAGATCGCTTTTTGCCATGTACGGCGTCTTTGTCAGCATGTAGCCGCGACGTTCTTCTTCGTCTTCCACGAACCTTTGCAGAATCTGAAACAGCTTCGCTCCGTTGGGCATGAGCAGAGGAAGTCCCTGCCCTACGAGTTCATCGGTCATGAATATGCCGAGTTCGCGTCCCAGTTTATTGTGGTCGCGTTTCTTCGCCTCTTCGATGGCGTTGAGATATTCGGTGAGCTCCGATTTCTTTTCGAATGCGGTTCCGTAAATCCTCGTGAGCATTTTATTTTGTTCGTTGCCGCGCCAATAAGCTCCGGTTATCTGCGTGAGCTTGAAACATTTGACCCTGCCTGTACTCATCAGATGAGGTCCTGCGCAGAGATCGACAAAATTACCCTGAGAGTACATTGTTATTTCGCTGCCGCGCGGCAGATCTTCGATAAGCTGCAGCTTGTATATTTCGTCAAAACCGCGCATGTTCGTGAGCGCCTGTTTTAGCGTGACGACATGCCGTTCTATAGGAAAATCCGCCTTTATAATGGAGTCCATCTATTTTTCGATGCGCGGAAGATCATCCATCGTAATCGGCGTGGAAAAATCGAAATCATAATAGAATCCGGTTTTTACGGACGGTCCTATCGCGAGTTTGGCATCCGGAAAAAGATTCTTGACTGCCTGTGCGAGTATGTGCGCGCAGGTATGGCGATACGCATTTCTGCCGTCCTCATCTTTGAATGTGAGAATTTCGAGCGAGCAGTCCTCATCTATTGTGCGATTGAGTTCCGTAAGCTTGCCGTTTACGCGCGCGATCAGCGCGTTTCTCGCAAGTCCCTCGCTTATACGCGCGGCGACGTCTATTATTCTTTCGCCTTTTTCGGCTTCGATAGCCGAACCGTCTTTCAGAGTTACCCTCATATTACCTCCGTTTCGGTTCGCCGAGTGACCGTATGCGGACCGAAGTGCGTAAAAAATAAAATCCTTAAGAAATTACTCTTAAGGACGATTTGTCAGACCGTGGTTCCACCTTATTTCGCCGCTTCAGCGACCTCGTTTATGCGCCATTTCGCCTGCGCGGCGGCGTTCCTCTTCGCGGTGGTTTCTCTGCGGCGGCGCGTGCTTCCGTTTCAGCCTTGCGGAAAGCTCTCTTGTCCGTACCGTACTCCGTCGATACTTGTCCCCGAATATGCGGAAATTCAAAATTCGTACACATATTTTAACGCAAATTTATCCGTTTGTCAAGTATTAAATCAAAAGTTTTTCGTTTTTGTGTACGAGGAACGGTATTGTCGCAATCGGACATTTTTGATATTGTAAGTCCTTTGCGCGCTTGCAGATTGTCAAAGCACTGTATCGGAGTTCGGGTATGTCCGTGCGATCGCACTTCGGAGGTTTTCGTGAAAACGGATCAGAAGCTGCGGTGATGCATACGGAAATTTTTCGTTCACGCTTTGTATTCCACAGCATTGTAGTCGTCAAGTATTTTAGTCGCAAGCAGACATATCAGTTCGCCCGCACGCAGCGGATATTGTTCCGAATATACCTCACAGCCGAAATAATCGTTGAGCTTTTTCATTCTGCCTTCATTTTCACACTTATTGATGACGTTACGGATCGCGCGTTCGACGGCTACGCCCGATTTATGTACAGATCTGCCGACATCGGCATACAGTTTGCAAACGGAAAGTCCGCTGACACCGTTTTTTGCCGCAATGTATACGGAATCCATCAGATGCGACCATCCTGCCGTATTCGGATATATTCCCATTCCTATAAGCAGAACGGACAGCGACTTTGTAACAAATGCTCTGAGATTATCATCCATAATTCATGTTTCCTTTGTGTCTGACTGTGTTTATTACCGTTCGCGGACGGATTGCGTATGAAATTATACCATGCTTTATACAAATTGTCAATATATTCGTTAAAAATCGATAAAAATAATAATTATTCGTTTATATTCGACACAAAACAAAAGCATTCGACATTATCGGATACTTTTGCATTTATATCAGAGGAGCGTATGTTATTTAAGTTCGACTATGGTTACGCCCATGTCTCCTTCGCCGTATCTGCCGTATCTGAAAGAACTGACTGCCGGGTTTCCGCGCAGATATGCCTGAATCCCTTTTCCGAGCGCGCCGGTGCCTTTACCGTGAACGATACGCAATTCAGAGATATGCAGACGCGAAGCGTTTTCCAGCCATTCTGCTATGACGTCGGTCGCGTCCGCAACCGTACTTCCTATTACGTTTATTTCGCGGCTGACTGGAGCTGACGGAGTTTCGCGGACGGCGGCTGACGGGTGCAGACGTTTTACAGGTGGTGCGTTTACGGGTCGGCGCGCGGGTTTTGCAAGATCGGAAAATTTTACCTTGAGGCTTTTTCCGAGGCAGTTGACCTCGGCTTCTTTTTTGTCCGCCCTGATGCGTGCGACGTAACCTTCCGCCCCTATACTTCTTACGAGTACTTTTGTTCCGGGTGTGATTTCCCGTTCGTCCATGTCTTCCGCTCGTATATCGTGCGAAATACCATCGTTTTCATATGCGATGGCGTCCAGCCGTTTAAGATCCTGTTTTGCCTTAAGTAACGCGCGCTCGTCGGCGTCTTTGAGTTTCTGCTTGATTTCTTCTATTATTTCATCCGCTTTTTCGGCGGCTTTGCTGACAATGCGTCTGGTTTCTGCCTTTGCGTTTGCGTTAATCCGTTCGAGAGCTTCGTTTACGCGTTTCTCGTCGGCAACGGTTTTTTCGAGTTTGACTTCCGCGGCTTTCAGAGCTTCGTCGGCGCGTTTGAGTTCCTCTTCCGCAAGCGCTTTGATGGAAAACGCTTCGGACAGAACCGTTTCGTAATTCTCTTTTTCTCCGAGTATGCGTTTTGCCGTATTTATTATTGCTGGCGCAAGTCCGAGCGCGTCTGCTGTTTCGAGCGCATTGCTTACTCCCGGATAGCCCATGAGCAGCTTGTATGTGGGTGTGAGCGTATGCGGATCGAACTGCATGCCTGCGTTCATTATCCGAGTGCTTGTCATTGCGTATTCTTTGAGCCTCGGATAATGCGTTGTGATTATTGCTTTTGCTTCGGTCTGCGCTATATATTCGATTACGCCTATCGCAAGAGCGCTTCCTTCGTCGGGAGAGGTGCTGCTGCCGATTTCGTCGAGCAGAATCAGACTTTCGTTGGTAAACGACGTTGTTATCTCTTTCAGATTTGCGATATGCGATGAGAATGTGGAGAGATTCCGACTTATGTTCTGATCATCGCCTATATCGCAGTATATGCAGTCGAATACCGCCATAACGCTTCCTTCTTCGCACGGTATGAGCAATCCGCATGCGAGCATGGCGGACAGCAGTCCGACGGTTTTGAGCGATGCCGTTTTTCCGCCGGTATTCGGACCGGAAATTATGAGTATATTGCACTTGCCTCCCACTTCTATGTCTATGGGAACGACGCGGTCGCGCGGGATAAGCGGATGCCTGGCTTTTCTGAGCGAGACGCGCCGCGCGAAATTTATTTCCGGGACTATTCCGTCCACGGAACTGCCGTATCTGCCGAGGGCGAAATACATGTCGAGTAAAGCAAGCCTTTCTGATGCGTCCGCGATATTGTCTGCCTGTGCCCTGACCTTGTCGGAGAACGCTCCGAGTATGCGTTCGATTTCCCGCCGTTCGTCGCCTTCGAGTTTTACTATGTCGTTGTTCATTGCGACTATCTCGAAAGGCTCTATATACAGAGTAGAGCCGGACGATGACTGATCGTGCAGCAATCCCTTCACGTCCTTGCGGCATTCGCTCTTTACGGGCAGGACGTACCTTCCGCCGCGTATCGTGTAGAAGTTGTCGCGCAGATATACGGAATATTCATTGCTGCGTGTAAACGACGACAATTTATCAGTAAGACGGGTTTTAGCCATTCTGAGACGCAGTCTTATGTCTCGAAGGGTATCGCTTGCCGCGTCGCTCATTTCCGTTTCGGATATAATATCCCGCGATATATCGTCTTCAAGCGATTTGTCTGCGAATATGCGGAACGCTATGTCCTTTATCCGGTCCGTTTCGGACGGAAATGTTTCGAGAGCGTTTTTTGCGAGTCTGGCGCATCTGAGCACGCTTGCCGTGTCGAGCAGCTCTTTCATGGACAGTGTTGCGCCGGTCCGCGCTTTTTCGAGAATATCGTCTGTATCCGCAAAAACGCCTATACCGGCAAATCTGTATTTGGTCAGCAGCAGATATGCCTCTTCGGTAAATTTCAAACGGCGTTTTACTTCTTCCGGATCTCCCGACGGACGCAGGGCGAGAATCGCAGCCTTGCCTTTTGCCGACGAAGCGTATTCTGCGGCATGCGAAAGTATCGTATCGAGTTCGAGAATGTGCAGCGGATCGTTCATCATTTAACTCCTTTTCCCCATCTTCCACACGTTTCCAGTTTTTCGTCGAAAGGCAGCGCATAAGGATTTTTTAGCGCGAGCAGCGCTTTGTTTATGTCCGTGTTACGGATATCTACGAGTATTCGGCGGTGTACTGACGGGTTGAGTTTGTGAGATATGTTTCTGACGCGTGAGTTGAGAAGTTCGTAATAACAATAGTGCAGCTTTCGCCGTCTGAGAGGCATTACGGCGCCGCTCCCGTCGCGGAGCGTCATTCCGTCGTATGCACAGTTGCCGCAGCTGTAGCCAAGCTGCTTTGCCGGGCAATGCGTCAGATTCATAAATATTTCCCTCATATATACCGGAATAATTTCGGCGCTTCCGGCAGCGGCTGCTTCGCAGGATACGATGCGCGGCGCACTGAAAGCGTCTGACAGTATGTTCAGCTCGCTGCCGAATATTATCTTTTTGTCGGCAAACATTTCAAGCGCGTAAACATTGTTCGCAACATATCCGGCAAATATATTCTCGTCGCGCACTTTTTCGAGCAGTTCGCAATCTGCTCCCCGTGCTTCTACGGGAAGTTCGAGAAGTACGGGCTGTTTTGCTCCGTCTGCAAATCGCTTCATTGCGGCAATGTCGTATGACGAGGGCGCGAGAATTATCGTATCTGCGCCGCAGTCGGAAAAGCGGCGCTTTTCATCTGTGCGCAAAATTACGCATGATTCAGGCAAATCATAGAAGTTATATACTATGTCAGATATAGTACGCGTATTTTTGCGCACTAAATTGTCCATTTTGATTGATTGCGTTGTTTTGTCGCATTCCGATATAGCTTTATTCGTACGCGCGGATATGAGCGAACTGCGCGTAAGACGAACTTCATCGCCCGTCCTTATGTTTCCCGATGCGATCAGCCTGCCGTTTATGCACGATGCGCTTCCCGTTTCCCTGCCGCCGCGAAGTATTTTATATCCGTCTCCGTCGGCGGCAATGCGTTTTCCCGACAATGCGATCGTCTTTCCTTTGACTGCCGCAATACTGCCGGCTGCGCTGCCGATGTTGCTTTGCGTTTTCGGATATATTATGTCGGGCGTGTCCGAACATATATATCCGCAGGAATACTCTCCCCTGTTGAAAACCGTGCGTACATCGTCGGTGTCCGGAGTTTTTCCGAGAAGTGCGTCTTTGTATGCTTTCGTGACCGTATACGCATATTCGGGACTGCGCAGTCTGCCTTCGATTTTCAGCGAATCTATTCCCGTTTTTTCGAGACTGCCGAGTTTTCCGAGAAGGCAGATATCCTTTGCCGAAAGCATATATCCCGTTTTTGATCTCCCGCCGACGGAGAGCGTGTATTTTTTGCGGCAAAGCTGCATGCATTTTCCGCGGTTTCCGCTGTACCCGGATATGATGGCGGAAAAATAGCAGTTTCCCGAAAACGATACGCAGTGCGCTCCGTGTACAAAGCATTCGGTTTCCAGTCCCGTTGCGTCTTTTGCCGCGCGCATGTCCTCGGAAAGAGTTTCTCTGGAAAAGATTATCCTGTCGAAACCGGCGCGCTTTGCGAACATCGCTCCCCATTTGTTGTGTATCCCCGATTGTGTGCTTGCATGCAGCGGAATTTTCGGAAAGCGTTCGGAAAGAACGGCGGCGAGCGCCATGTCCTGAACGATAAACGCGTCAATGCCTGCCGCCGCAGCTTCCTCGGCTGATTCGGCGGCCCGTTCGAGTTCGCGGTCCTTGACGAGAGTATTGAGCGTGAAATATACTCTTACACCCCTTTCGTGGCAATACGAAACCGCAAGGCGGAGTTCGTCTTTTCCGAAGTTATCCGCCTTGCTTCTCGCATTGAAGTCGCCTGCGCCTAAATATACGGCATCCGCACCGCCGGCAACGGCGGCTTTCAGCGCTTTTATATTGCCTGCGGGCGCGAGCAGCTCCATATCGTCACCTGAGGGATGCGCCGCATTCGTTTCTGAGTGCGGCGAGCGCAGATTCCGTCAGTGTCTGTATTTCGGCGTCGCCGAGGGTTTTTTCGGTGGACCTGTATCTGAGAGAGAAAGCCACGCTCTTATATCCTTTTTCTATCTGTTCGCCGCGATATATGTCGAATATGCGCAGTTCTTCGAGCGTGCTTCCGCAGGCATTTTCTATCGCCTTTCGGAGTCTGCCTACCGGCATGTCTTCCGTAACGACCACGGCAAGATCCCTGTTGACGCACGGGAATTTCGATATCGCGGAATATGTCGCGGTGCGCCTGCCGAGAGCGAGCAACGGTTCGAGATCGATTTCGGCTTCGTAAACATCCGACTGGATTCCGTAGTTTTCCGCTGCGGAAGGATGCAGCCGTCCGTAGCTTCCTATCGTTCTGCCGCCGAGTATTATATCCGCGCTTACACCGGGATGCAGATAAGGCTGCGTACCGTAGGTTATCTCTGTTTGCGCGCCGAAATAGCGGAGAACCGCGTTCACAGCGCTTTTGAGCGTATAGAAGTTTTCATTCTCGCCCGCATACACGATCGAAAGGTGCGTTCGCTCTTCCGGCTGACTGCCTTGCTCGTGAGGAACGAACACCCTTCCCGTTTCGAACATTCTGAACGAATCGTTCCCGCGCGAGAGGTTGAGCGCCGCCGCGGCGAGAGCGTTATGGGTCAGCTGCGTGCGCATGACGGACGTATCTTCTCCGAGAGGATTAAGCAGCTTCATTCCGTTTCTGCGGCTGTCGTCGGCAGCAAGCAGCAGCATGTCCGAAGCTTTTCCGGTTATAAACGAGTAAGTCGTCATTTCGAACGCGCCTTGGCCGCAGAGTACGGTTTTAACGCCGTAGACGAGTCTGTCCTGTTCGCTCTCTCCGCCCGTCGTGCATGCGGCATTTTTAAGGAAGGTGGGCACGAGATTGTCGTAACCGTAATACCGTATCACTTCTTCGGAAAGATCCGCGAAATCTTCTATATCCTCTCTCCACAGCGGAACGGTGCATATGAGCGTATCCGTATGCGCCTTCGCAACCGTTTTTATTCCGAGGGAGCGCAATATCTTTTCTATCGCGGCGGCGGGTATGTCGATGCCTATGACAGAGCATATGCGGGTTGCTGTCGTTTCAATGATTTTTTCTTCGGGCTTGTTTTCGCCCGCGTCAGCTGCCGCGCGCACTATCTTGCCCGCTTTGAGTCCATATATGAGGGACAGAGCGCGTTCCCTGCCCATATCCACGCTGAGGTAATCGACGCCCTTTTCGTAGCGTGCGGAAGAATCGGAGCGCAGTCCGAGTTTGCGCGACGTCACTCGCACGCTGCGTCTGTCGAAGCGTGCCGCTTCCAGGAATACTTCGTTCGTATCCGGCATTATTCCCGAATATTCTCCGCCCATTATTCCGGCGATCGCAACGGGTTTGCTTTTGTCTGCGATGACGAGCATATCCTCCGACAGAGTGTATTCTTTGCCGTCGAGCGCGGTGATTTTTTCTCCGTTTTTCGCGGTGCGAACCACGATGCCGCCGTCTATGAACCGGGTGTCGAACGAATGAAGGGGCTGTCCGATCTCGGTAAGCACGTAGTTGGTGATGTCCACGATGTTGTTTATCGAACGTATGCCGACAAGGCGCAGTCTGCGCGCCATCCATTCCGGCGACCGTTCGATGCGCACGTCGCGTATGAGCCGTCCCGTATATCTCGAGCATAGACCGGATTCTATTCTGACGCCCGGAATATGAGCGTCTTCTTTCGGTTCGACGGTCTTATATCTGCATGCGGGCGGCGTGAATCTGACGCCCATTGCCGCCGCAACTTCGCGTGCGAGACCTACGATGGATTGACAGTCCGGTCTGTTTGCGGTTACCGATACGTCGAGTATATATTCGTCGAGACCGAGCAGTTTGCGTATATCCGTGCCGAGCGGCGTATTTTCGGGCAGCTGAAGCAATCCGTTTACTTCCGCGCCCGCGATTATAGTATTGTCTACTCCCAGTTCTTTTCCGCTGCACAGCATGCCGTAGCTCATGATTCCGCGCAGCTTTCCGGGTTCTATCGTAATGCCGCCCGGCAGTTTCGCTCCCGGTTTTGCACAGGGTACGACGTCGCCCGTTTTTACGTTCGGCGCACCGCAGATCACCTGCAGTATCTCGTTTCCCGTATCCGCCATGCATATGTGCAGATGGTCGGAATTGTCGTGCGGCTTGCAGTCTATTACTTTTGCCGCCACGACGTTTTCTATATCCGCGCCGGCATATATTATTTCTTCCGTTTCGAATCCGACGGAGAGGAGCGCCGCTGCGACGTCTTCCGCCGTTGCGTCGCCTATTTCGGCATAATCTTTAAGCCAGCATATGGGTAATTTCATGATACTCTCTCCTTAACCGAATTGTCTGAGAAAACGTATGTCGTTTTCATAGAGCAGCTTTATGTGCGGAATACTGTGAATGATATTCGTTATGCGGTCTATTCCGAAACCGAAAGCGAAACCCGTATATTCGTCGGGATTTATTCCGCATGTACGCAGCACTTTTCTGTTGACTATTCCCGCGCCGAGAATTTCTATCCACCCCGTTCCCTTGCATATCTTACAGCCCTTGCCGCCGCACATGGCGCATGACACGTCCACTTCAACGCTCGGTTCGGTGAACGGGAAATATGACGGGCGGAAGCGTACTTTTGTCTCTTTTCCGAAAAAGTGCCTGGCAAAGCCGTCGAGAATGCCTTTGAGATCGCACATCGTGATCCCTTTGTCTACGACCAGTCCTTCAAGCTGATGGAATACGGGCGAATGCGTTGCGTCGTCGTCGTTGCGGAATACTCTTCCGGGCGAGATCATCTTGATGGGGGGCTTGTGCGTTTCCATGTATCTCACCTGCGATGCGCTTGTCTGTGAACGGAGAAGGAGATTGCCGCCGAAGAAGAACGTGTCCTGCATGTCGCGTGCCGGGTGATCTTTCGGAACGTTCAGCGCTTCGAAATTGTAATAGTCCGTTTCCACTTCCGGACCGTCCATAACGTCGAATCCCATTGATACGAAGAAGTCGACAAGACGCTTGCGCACGGCGGTAAGCGGGTGCATACAGCCTGCGGGTACATCGCGGCTGAGCGTTATATAGAT
>CASEMM010000155.1 GCA_949289095.1 uncultured Eubacteriales bacterium
CATCTGTATATCGGCGTTCCCGGGCAGTTTTCCGTGACGCAGTGCAAGGACGTCACAATGTCCCTCGGCAAACGCCGCAGGATTACGGATGAAGATGTGGACAAGCTTCTCTCGTCGGGCGCGGATTTTTCCGATGCGGGAGATTTCGAGCTTATAAACAGTCAGCCGGTTTACTTTACTCTCGGCGACGAACGCAAACTCATTCAGCCGGTCGGAATGACTGCAATGCGTATCTCCGGCTATGTGTCGTATATGCTTGCCGAGAGCGGATTCACGGATATGTTCAGGCGGATCGCCGCAGACATAGGTATTGATTCCGTGGATTTCGTCAGTTCGCTTCTCGCCGAAACGCTGTTTCTTTTCGACGATGTGGTGCGCGACAGATATGCCGTGCTTGTGGACGTGGGCTATATAACCACCGACATAGCGGTCGCACGCGGCGACGGAATCGTGAGACAGTTCGGCTTTTCCATGGGCGGCGGGCATCTTGCGCAGGATCTCCACGACGATCTCAGCGTGCGTTTTTCTCTTGCCGAAACTCTTAAACGGAAGATAGTTCTCAATCTCGAATTCTCGCCGGACGACACATACGACATTCCCGTCAAAGAGCGCATTATGTCGCTTCCCGCGACGCAGGTGAACGATGTCGCGTATGCGTGTCTCAATAAACTCGCAAAGACGATAAACAAGTGCCTTGCATCATGCGATCTTCCGCCCACTGCTACATACGGACTGACCGGCGGCGGTATTTCGTACATTATAGGCGCGGTCGACTATCTGTCACGAAAGACGGACAGGCAGTTCGACATAGTAGTTCCGGATATTCCGCAGCTGAATAAGCCGCATATGTCGAGTGCGGTATCGCTTATGGATATGGTGCTCGGAGCGGCGGCTCCGACGGCGAAAAAGGGATTTTTTGCCGGGTTGTTCAAAAGATAAAGGAGAAAATACATATGTCCAGACAGGTTTACGGTAACGAAGCTCCGTCATCGCGCATAGCCGTTGTAGGCGTCGGGGGAGGCGGCGGCAACGCATTGAACAGAATGATTGACACTGCTTTTGAAGGAGTCGATTTCATTGCGATCAACACCGATCTGCAGGATCTGCGCAAATCGAAGGCAAAATTTCGTATACAGATCGGCGAAAAACTCACTCAGGGACTCGGCGCCGGCGCAAATCCGGAAATAGGTCAGCGCGCCGCGGAGGAAAGCCGCAATATAATCAAGGAATATCTCAAAGAGGCGCATCTCGTAATCATAACGGCGGGCATGGGCAAGGGTACCGGAACGGGCGCGTCTCCCGTGGTCGCTTCCATTGCCAAGGAAATGGGCAAACTCGTCGTGGCAGTTGTTACGAAACCGTTCTATCTCGAAGGCAGACACCGTATAGTCAATGCGGATATCGGCATCGAGAATCTCTCCAAAGTAGCGGATTCATACATAGTCGTGGCAAACGAGAATCTCGTTGCCCTTTCCAAAAACGCGACGATGAGCGAAGCGTTCGAATATGCGGACGGCGTTCTCCGTCAGTGCATACTCGGTATAAGCGACGTAATAATCAATACGCAGACTCTCAACATAGATTTCGCCGATCTGCGCACCGTACTTAAAGACATGGGCAGAGCATATCTCGGAATAGGCAGCGGCAGCGGCACCGACAGGGTGATCAATGCCGTTAAATCCGCGGTCAAT
>CASEMM010000156.1 GCA_949289095.1 uncultured Eubacteriales bacterium
GAAAAAATCGGCAAGGTACTTTTGAAGCACCTTTGCGTCGGCGGGATCGTCCTCCACCACGGCGATATTGAGCGTGTTTTCCGTCATCGGCATCATCTTCCGCTGTTTAGTATAAACCCTGTTTCCGCATTTGTCAAGACGTTTTTTTCGTTTGCTTCTTCCTTTTTAAGGCATGAAAAACGAGGGCTTTACGGTCAGAGCCCTCGTTTCCTTCGCAATTATATACGGGTTTTATACGGGCGCGGCTTTGCCGCACGCGGCGCATGCCTCTCAGCGGACGCGCACGAACGCGCACACGCTCTTTCCGTCGACATGGAATTTATCTTCGAACACGCCGAGATCGGCGTCGCCCGCGCGGTCGCCGTCAATACGCAGAGACCACCGACCTTCGGGCAGAGATATGTCCGCCGATTCCAGCGGGTTATAAACGATATACAGTTCCTCCCCGCATCCGCGCAGCGTGTACGCTATAATATCGTAGCGCACGTCGCCGCGAAAATCGGTCGCATCCTCGATTTCATCGCGCCCCGAAAGGCGAAGTACGGGATGTGCTTTGCGGAATGCAATAAGTCCCCTGTAATAATCGCGCATGGCAAGCACGTCAGAACCGGGTTTAAGCGCGTCCCAATCGATATTGTTCACCTCGTCCGGGGAATTGTAACTGTTCTCGACAAACCCGCCGCGTCCGTCGGGTTTGGAACGCAGCAGTTCTTCGCCCGACTGAAAGAACGGCACGCCGCGACTCGTCATGACGATACCCGCGCACAGCCTGTTTATGCGCAGTTTTTCCTCAGTCGGCGCATAACCGCTCGTAAGAGCTATCTTGTCCCAGAGCGTGTTGTTGTCGTGAGCGGAAACATAATTGATGACACGGGAAGCGTTATCCGGCACCCAGTTCATATTGAAGTTGGGCGACGTCGCTCCCATCGACGAAAACTTGACCGCATTAACGTTCTCATACGGCCTTCCGTTGACATAGCCGCCATCTCCGCCGTTGAACACCGAACCCTTGACGCAGTCGCGCATTATGTCCGAAAACACCGCTACGCTTCCCGCCGCGCCTTCCGACGCGGTTATTCCGCACGCATTCCATTTATTGCACTGTCTTTCGCCCGGAAGAAGCGTACTGCCGCCCACCCAGCCTTCGCCGTAAAGAATGAGCGACGGGTTCTCGGCATGCAGTACGCGTTCGATCTCCTGCATGGTTTCCGTATCGTGCAGTCCCATCAGATCGAAACGGAAGCCGTCCGCATGGTACGTCCTTGCCCAGTGCAGCAGAGAATCGACGATGAATTTGCGGCACATGGGGCGCTCGCTCGCCGTTTCGTTCCCGCATCCGCTGCCGTTGGACGGGCAGCCTCTGTGATCGAACCGATAATAATAATACGGAACGGTCAGCGCGAGCGGCGCTTCAAAATCATATGTATGATTGTACACCACATCGAAAATGACCCCTATACCGCTCGAATGCAGCGCGCACACCGCCTCGCGGAGATCGCGCACGCGAGAGTTACCGTCGCGGGGATTGGTGCAGTATGCGCCCATGGGCATATTGAAGTGCTTGGGATCGTAACCCCAGTTGAACGCGTTGTATGTATCGTCGTACAGCCGCGTTTCGTCCACCGTAGCGAACTCGGCCGCCGGCAGCAGATGAACGTGCGTTATGCCGAGATCGACGAGATAATCGAGTCCTATCGTTTCTCCCGAACCGTTGCGCAGTCCGTGCTCCGCGAAAGCGAGAAAGCGCGTGCGGTTTATCGCGCGCGTCTTGCCCGAAAAATCGCGGACGTGCGTTTCCCAGATGACCGCGTCGGTATATGATCCGAGCGGGTGCTTTTCCCTGTATGCGTCATGTTCTTCCGCCCAGCCGTACGGAGTCAGCCGCGGCGAAGACAGATCGGCTATCATGCCGCGCCGCGCGTTCATACCGCCGCTGACGGCATACGGGTCGACGGTTTCGACGTCATCCCTGCCGTTGTACGACATCGTGTATGTGTAATATTTGCCGGAAAGATCTGCGTCAAGCGAAGCCGTCCACACGCCGCGCGCACCGCGCGTCATGACGCCGCCGTAATAATTACTGCCCGTCTCTCCGTCGCCGTAAATATTAAGCCTGACGCACTGCGCAAACGGCGCCCAGACGCGGAACACCGTTCTTCCCCCCTCTATGTACGCGCCCAGTCTGCCCGTATAGGTATAGCGCGCATTGAACTCCGCCGTATCATATATGCCTTTCGGCTGCGCCGGCACGCTTATTCCCGAACGCACGGCAAAACAGGGCTGCTCGGGATCGAGCTGCCTGCCGAGTACGAGAGTTATCTCATGCCCCTCGTGCGGATTGCCGTAAAAATCCGTTATGGGTATTTCCACACCGCCGCTGAACACCTGAAATTCGTCACGCGTGACGCCCCATGCGTTCGCAACATGTACCACTATACGATTGTAATCCTCGATAAACGCGCGAGTTTTTCTGTCCGAGTAGTCCGAATGTACGCTCATCGCCTGCCGCTTACCTCTTACCTGTCCGCAACGACTGAAAGCGTGACCTTCGCGCTCACTTCGGGATGCAGTTTAACCGTAATTTTATATTCGCCGGTCTGCTTTATCGGCGCATCCAGCACTATTTTTTTCTTGTCGACCGAAATGCCCGCCTTTTCCAGAGCGTCCGCTATTGCCTGCGAGGAAAGCGAACCGAACAGCTTGCCGTTCGCGCCCATACGCGCAGAAAGCTCCACTTTAGTCGCCGACAGTCTGGCGGCAAGCTCCTTCGCCTCTTTGAGCGCGGTCGCTTTCCTGAACTGTTCGCTCGATTTCTGAGCTTCGAGCAGACTGATGTTCTGCGCCGTCGCGGGCTGTGCAAGCCCCTGGCGGAACAGATAATTATTGGCGTAACCGTCCGAAACGTTCACGACGTCGCCCTTCTTTCCCGAACCTTTGACGTCTTTGAGTAATATGACTTTCATGTGTTTTCTCCGTAACAGGTGGAAATCGTTACATGTATTATAACACAGCGCACGCACGCATGTCAAGAGCGACGCGACAGCATATCGGCAAGCGCCTCGCAGCCGCGAAGCACGTCGCGGTACGTGCGCTCGAAATCGTCCGTATACCACGGATCGGCGACGTCGCCGCTTTCGCCCGCAAAAGACAGCAGCTTGCGCACCTTTTCTCCGCCGAACCTCCGCGCCGCGTCGCGGTAATTTTCCTCGTCCATGACGATCACGAGATCCGCGACGTCGTATTCGCCGCGCGTGAGCAGCTTTGCCTGCCGCCGCTCATACGGCACGCAATGCCGGTCAAGCACACGCCGTGCCGGCGCGTATATATTGCAGCCGAGCGCATCCTCATGCAGAGCGCGCGATATTACGCCGACGCCGGTCATTCCTCGCCCGGACAGTATTTTTTTCATGACGAATTCCGCCATCGGTGATCGGCAGATATTGCCGTGACATACGAATACTATATTCATGATTCCCCTGCGGTAAAAGAATATCCGTCACATATTGTAACGGATAAACGGCGTTTTGTCAACGCCCGCGGATCTAAATGTGTGCGGCGCTGTCCCACGGCACCGGTTTTCCTGCCGAGAGAGAACGCGGAACGTCTATTATGCGCTGATTGGACGAACCGCGGAAGCGGAGAGATATATCCCGCAGCGCGTATACGAACCGTCCGTCCACAAGCACGTCGGTCAGGCGCAGCATTTCGATCCCGTCCTCTCCGTACCCGCGCGAAAGCGGCTGCGTCCGTCCCGTCAGCTCCTCAAACGTGAATCCGGAATATATCCACACGTTCTTTGCCGGCAGTTCGCCGCGCACTCTGCGCAGCAGACCGAGCAGCGCAGGTCTGTTTTCCGGTTCGAACGGTTCGCCGCCGATGAGCGTCAGTCCCTCAACGAAGTCCGGCGCGAGTTCGCGCATTATTTTGTTTTCCGTCTCATCGTCATACGGCTTGCCGAATCCGAAATCCCATGCGATTTCGTTAAAGCATCCCCGGCATGCGTGCCGACAGCCCGACACGAACAGAGACACTCTGACGCCGAGTCCGTTCGCTATATCGCGGTATTTTATTTCTGCTACGTTCATTTTCTCACCACGCGTATATGAAAAGCGCTTTTATGCAAACGCTGCCGCAAGGCATTTGCCTTGCGGCAGCTATGTTTCCCGACAATATCAGAGATGAAGAACTCTCTCCTTTATCTCCTGCGTTCTGCCCTGATTCCAGAACTGCGAACCGATGTATCCGCACGTTCTGCGCGCCACGTTCAGCTTGCTCTGATCGCGGTTGCCGCAGTTAGGGCATTCCCACACGAGCTTGCCGCCGTCCTCAACGATCCGGATCTCACCGTCGAAACCGCACTCCTGGCAATAATCGGACTTGGTGTTAAGCTCGGCATACATGATATTGTCATATATGAACTTCATGACGCTGAGCACCGCTTCTATGTTGTTCTGCATGTTCGGCACTTCGACATAGGAGATCGCTCCGCCGGGAGAAAGCGTCTGGAACTTGCTCTCTATCTCCAGCTTCCTGAACGCGTCTATCTGCTCCGTGACGTGTATGTGATAGCTGTTGGTGATATAACTCTTGTCCGTCACGCCCGGAATAATGCCGAAACGCTTTTGCAGGCACTTAGCGAACTTATACGTCGTGGATTCGAGCGGCGTGCCGTAAAGCGAGTAATCTATATTTTCGTCCTTCTTCCACTTTGCGCACGCGTCGTTGAGGCGCTGCATGATCTCCAGTCCCAGCTTTTCACCCTCCGGCTCGGTGAGTTTCTTGCCGCAGAGTTCATACACGCACTCCCACAGTCCGGCATAACCGAGAGATATGGTGGAATAACCGCCGTGCAGTAATTTGTCTATCTTCTCGCCCTTTTTAAGCCGCGCGAGCGCGCCGTGCTGCCAGAGTATGGGTGCGGCGTCGGACAGCGTTCCTTCCAGACGCTTGTGACGCGCCTGAAGAGCGCGATGGCAAAGCTCCAGTCTGTCGTCGAGTATGCGCCGGAATTCCTCCATGTTGTTCGGACCCGCGCTGCAAGCCACGTCCACGAGGTTTATCGTCACGACGCCCTGATTGAATCTGCCGTAATACTTGGGTTTTCCGTTCTCGTCCACATACGGAGTGAGGAACGAACGGCATCCCATGCAGGTATAACACTGACCGTTTCCGTTTTTGTCTATCTTGTTTTTAAGCATGACCTTCTCGCTGATGTAGTCGGGCACCATGCGCTTTGCGGTGCACTTTGCCGCGAGCTTGGTCAGATAGTAATAGGGACTGTCCTCATGAATATTGCTCTCTTCGAGAACGTATATGAGCTTGGGGAACGCGGGAGTGATATACACGCCCACCTCGTTCTTGACGCCTTCGTAACGCTGACGCAGCATTTCCTCTATAACGAGCGCGAGGTCTTTCCTCTCCTCTTCGCTACGCGCTTCGCCGAGGTACATGAATATCGTCACGAACGGAGCCTGCCCGTTTGTCGTCAGCAGCGTAACGAGCTGATACTGTATGGTCTGTATGCCCTTTTTGATCTCCTCTTTAAGGCGTTTCTCCACGATTTTCGCTTTTATCTCCGCACCCGGATCGGCGCCGGCGAGTTCGAACTCCGCGTCCACGTCGCGCGAGATCTTGTCCCGCGAAACCTGCACGAACGGCGTGAGATGCGTCAGACTTATGGACTGCCCGCCGTATTGATTGGAAGCCACCTGCGCTATTATCTGCGTCGCAATGTTGCACGCCGTCGAGAAGCTGTGCGGACGCTCTATCATCGTTCCGCTTATGACCGTGCCGTTCTGCAGCATATCCTCGAGATTGACAAGGTCACAGTTATGCATATGCTGCGCAAAGTAATCGGCGTCGTGGAAGTGTATAAGTCCTTCCTCGTGCGCCTGCACTATGTCGGGAGGAAGAAACAGACGCTTGGTCAGGTCCTTGCTGACCTCGCCTGCCATGTAGTCGCGCTGAACGGAGTTGACCGCAGGGTTCTTGTTGCTGTTCTCCTGCTTGATCTCCTCGTTATTGCTCTCTATGAGCGTGAGTATGGACTTATCCGTCGTGTTCGCACGGCGCGCGAGATTGCGCTGGTGACGGTATCTGATATACCGTTTCGCCACTTCGTATGCGCCCAGCTTCATTATGCTCGTCTCGACGAAATCCTGCACTTCCTCGACATTGACCGCCCTGTTCATTTTAAGGCAGTCTTTTTCGACGGTCAGCGCAAGAGTATCGATCCAGTCGTCCGAAAGCTCGGGCTTGCCCGCCCTG
>CASEMM010000157.1 GCA_949289095.1 uncultured Eubacteriales bacterium
GTTGCGATTTGTGCGGCTTGTTTCGTACCGCAAAAGCATAACCCGCTTTTAGCAATTATACAAGCCAAGTTACCTATTCCGGAGAAAGCAGCGATTGCGGGTCCTTGCGGACGGCAAGTTACGGGGCTGCGATTTGTGCGGCTTGTTTCGTACCGCAAGGGCATAACCTGCTCACCGCAAGGTGCGGCGACTCGGAAACGCGACAGATTCTTGAAAAGACACCGCAGGCGCGGTTATGGGGGCAACCCCTACTGTAAGTTTGTTGAGGAAAGGGGGTGCAGGGGGAAAACCCCTTATTTTCAAATAAGGGGTTTTCCTCCTGCAAATCATTTTATCTTAAAATACACGCGCCGCGGGTATCGATGGCGACGAGCAGGGGCAGTTTGTCGAACACGAGCCGCCGCACCGCCTCGCAGCCGAGATCGGGGTAGGCGACTTCCTCGCATGCGACTATGCGGCTTTTGATGAGAGCCGCCGCACCGCCGACTGCTATCAGATAGACGGCTTTGTTGCGGCGTATCGCCTCGGTTACCGCGTCCGAACGTTTGCCCTTGCCGATCATGATTTTCAGCCCCATGTCGAGCAGGCGCGGAGTATAATCGTCCATGCGTGCGCTTGTCGTCGGTCCGCACGAACCGATTATTTCGCCCGCGCGCGCGGGCGTCGGTCCCGCGTAATATATTGCGGCGTTGCGCATATCCACAGGCAGGGGCAGACCCGCGTCCGCCGCTTCGATGAACCGCTTGTGCGCCGCGTCGCGCGCGGTGTATGCCGCGCCCGAAAACAATATCTCGTCGCCCGCTTTAAGCAGAGTGAGATCGCTGTCGTTCGTTATCTCCGTTGCCATAGCGTTATATCCTCCTTTAATGTCTGCCGCGCCGAGGAACGTCAGCCGCGTTCGTCCTCGAAAACGATGTGCGCATGCCGCGCGCTGTGACACTGTATCGTCACGGCGACGGGCAGCATGCCTATATGCGTCGGGTACGTTTCCACAGCGCAGGCGAGAGCCGTATGCGCGCCGCCCAGCCCCTGTACGCCTATATCCGTGGCATTGACCGATGCGAGTATGTCGCGTTCGAGCGCGGCGTTGTCAGGATCGGATGAAGGCTCGCCCGCACGGCGGAGCAGCGCCTGTTTCGACAGTACGCACGCCTTGTCCATGGTGCCGCCTATGCCGACGCCGAGAAGTACGGGCGGGCAGGGGTTTGCTCCCGCCGCGCGCATTATGTCCGTCACCGCGGTTATTATGCCTTCTCTGCCTTTTGACGGGGTGAGCATGCGCACGCCCCCCATGTTCTCGCTGCCCGCGCCTTTTGCGAGAAAGTATACGTCCAGTCCGCTTCCCGGCACTATGTCATACCAGATAACGGGCGGGGCGTTGTCTCCCGTATTCACACGGCGCAGGGGGTGTGTAACGATGGACTTGCGCGCTTCGCGGTATCCGCCGCGCACTCCCTCAGCAAGCGCTTTTCCGAGATCGCCGTCGAATGTCGCGTCA
The DNA here is from genome assembly GCA_949289095.1 of uncultured Eubacteriales bacterium. Taxonomy (GTDB): domain Bacteria; phylum Bacillota; class Clostridia; order Christensenellales; family Pumilibacteraceae; genus Protoclostridium. The sequence goes on from CASEMM010000157.1 coordinate 1,499, forward strand.
GCCCCCGCGCGCACGAACAGCATGGCTATGCCGGTGTCCTGACAGGGATAACAGTCGCCGCTTTCCGCTATGCGCGCGTTTTCGAGTATCTGACCGAGAGCCCACTTCGCGCGCGGGTTGCGCTCTTCCTTTTCTGCGGCGCAGAGCAGCGCGATTACGTCCGGGTCGATTTTTTTGAGCGCGCCGTCTATCGCCGAAGAGAGCGTGCGCGCTATATATTCGCACTTGTACATACGGGCATTATACCACGCCGCAAGCCGAATGTCAACGCCGGGGCTCCGCCGATTGACAAAACGCGCGCGCGAGTGTATAATTGAAACATGTCACTCAAAGTTTGCAGCCTTGCGAGCGGAAGCAAGGGGAATTGCATATTTGTCGGCAGCCGCCGCACGTCGCTGCTGATAGACGCGGGCGTGCCGTCCGGGCGAATAGCGGCGTCGCTCGAAGCGATAGGAGAGAGCATGCCGCGAAACGTGCTGCTCACGCATTCGCACTCCGATCACTATAAATACGTTCCGTCGCTGTGCGCGGCAGGCGCAACGCTTTATTATCCGCGCGCCGTCGGAAGATACATAGACGCAATAGAGGGTTCGGAGTCGTTTTCCGGCGACGTCTGCATAGGCGACATCACGGTTTCGCCCATTCCGGTCAGTCACGACGTGCCCTGTTACGGGTATTCGCTGTACAGCGAGGGCAGCAAAGTGACGGTAATAACCGATCTCGGATTTATGCCCGAACGTACTCTGGAAGCAATTTCCGATTCCGACGCAGTACTCATCGAATCCAACTATGACGGAAAAATGCTCGCATGCAATCCCCGCTATCCCGCGTATCTGAAAGCGCGCATAAGCGGCAGCCGCGGACATTTGTCCAATGCGGATTCCTCCGAGTGCGTCGCATATCTCGCAGGAAAGGGCGTCAGGCATATCGTTCTCGCGCACCTGTCCGAACAGAACAATACGCCGTCGGCGGCAACGGAAAGCGCGGAGAACGCGCTGATCAGATATAACCTTGCGGGAGCGGCAAGAGTGACCGCCGCTTTGCAGCACGAGGTTTCGGAGGTTACGGAAGTATGACGGATATAACGGTGCGCCGCGGCTCGGCTGTGGAAGGCGGTTTTTCGTACATAGGCGCTGTCGTCGCCATGCTGCTCGTATCGGTCGTTATAGGCGTGCTTCCGTTCGGGAGCGAAGGCACGGCGGCGGAAGCGGTTTCGTTCGTCGGTACGGCGGCTGTACAGCTGTGCTTTCTGCTTGCGTCTGTAATACCTTATAAATGCACGCGTTCGCGTCCGCGGTATACGTTTTCGCGTCCGTCTGTGAAAGCCGCTTTCGCCGCTCCCGCGGTGACGGTGATATGTCTTATCGCGTTTTACGGCGTAGCGGAAATGTTCGGTTTCGGACTGTCCGCTATCGGTTATTCCGGTTCGGGCGGAGCGGACATGACTTCGCCGCTCGGCATAGTCGCGGCGGTGATAACGTCCGTTATTCTCGCGCCCGTATGCGAAGAAAGTCTGTTCAGGCGCAGCCATCTTTCTTCGCTCGGAGTCATGCTCGGCAGAAAACGTCCCGTGACGCGCGCCGTCCTCATGACGGTCATAGGCGGACTTGTATTCGCGTTCATGCACTGCCGCCCGGAACAGACGGTTTATCAGTTCTTTTTCGGCGGCGCGCTGGTATATATGACGATAAGAACGGGAACGATCGTTCCCGCGATAATAGCGCACGCGTCGAACAATGTAATAGGCATAGTACTGTCCGTTCCGGCAGTGAGCGAGGGAATAACGCATGCGGAGACGGCGGTGTCCGGAGTGTGGTACGGCGCGCTCGCTGCGGCGGTCGTGTCCGTCGCGCTGTGCGTCGGCGGTATATTCCTGCTGCGCGCATTTATACGCCGCCTCGGCTCCCACGAGACGGGACAGTCGTTTGTAACGGCGGATACGGGATTCGGCGAGGGATATGCCGACGACGGCGGCACCGTGGCGGGAACGGTTTTTACCGTACTGGGCTTTGCCGTGTGCGTTGCGCTGTGGACGGTTACTCTCGTCGCGGGGATCGTTGCATGAAAAAGCTCGAACTGCTGTGCGTCGGGAAGATAAAAGAGGACTACCTGAACGCGGGCATAGCGGAATATATTAAACGTCTTAACAGGTTCTGCTCCGTTTCGGTTACCGAGATACCGGACAGACCGGATACGCCGTCTGCGGCGG
>CASEMM010000158.1 GCA_949289095.1 uncultured Eubacteriales bacterium
TGGACTTGGTGTGCTTGACCACTTTGTAAGCGAATTCGAGCTGCCTGAGCTGTTCTTCGGTCGGAGCCTTGTCCGTAACTGCCTTCACTTCGTCCGAATACAGCGACCTGTCCTTCTCCTGCACGAGCAGTCCGCCTGCAACTTTCTTCATATCGCGCACGTTTTCGCCGTACGGTTTTTCGATATCGTCTATTTCGAGCAGACGCAGATTCTTTTTTGCCGAAAGTATCTTCTTCGCCTCGTCGCTGAACGAAGGAGCGATGATTATTTCGAGGAAAATTTTCACCATTTCGGACGCCGCTTCCGCGTCCACTTCCCCGTTGCACGCCACGATACCGCCGAATATGGAGACCGGATCGCACGCATAAGTTTTTCTGTACGCCTCCGCTATCGAGCCGCCGAGAGCCGCGCCGCAGGGATTTGCGTGCTTGACCGCGATAACCGCGGGAGTATCGGGAAACTCTTTGAGCAGGTCGAGCGCGCCCGCGCAGTCGTTTATGTTGTTATACGACAGTTCCTTGCCCTGAAGCTGACGCGCCGCGCTGAGCGTGCCCGCCGTCTCCGCAGCGAAAAGCTCTGAATACCACGCGCCCTTCTGGTGCGGATTTTCCCCGTAGCGCATATCCTGCTTTTTCTCGTATGCGAACGTCGCCTGTTCGGGGAACTCGATACCCAGCTTTTTCTGCATGTAGTTGGAGATCATCGTGTCGTACACCGCTGTGTGCCGGAATACCTTGTATGCAAGCGAGAATCTCCACTCCCTGTCGTCCGTGCCGTTTTCGATGCGCTCGATCGCCTCGCCGTAGTCCCTCGGATCGACGAGAACGATGACTCCGGGGTAATTCTTCGCCGCACTGCGTATCATCGTCGGTCCGCCTATATCGATGTTTTCCACGGCTTCTTCGAGCGTAACGCCCGGTTTTTCCACCGTCGCTTTGAAAGGATAGAGGTTGACGGCGACGACGTCTATTCCGCGGATACCCAGCCTTTCGAGCGTCCGCATATGTTCCGGAATGTCGCGGCGGGCAAGCAGTCCCGCATGCACCGCGGGGTGCAGCGTCTTTACTCTGCCGTCCAGACATTCGGGAAATCCCGTTACGTCGCTTATGTTCACGGGATTAAGCCCCGCTTCCCGCAGAGCCTTCTCCGTGCCGCCCGTCGAGATTATCTCGAAACCGAGCCTGTCCAGTTCGCGCGCGAATTCCACTACGCCCGTCTTGTCGCTGACGCTTATCAGCGCTCTTCTTCTGTCAGCCATAACCTGTCTCCTGTACTCGTTATCCGACGACCACTTTGCCGTCGACCACTTTTATCTTATCGTCGCAGAGATCTCTTATCACGCCGACGAGCATGGGATGCTCTATCTGCATGAGTATGCGTTTCTGCAACGCCTCCGGCGTATCTCCCTTGTATACCCTGAGTTTCTGCTGCCGTATGATCGGACCGCCGTCTATCTCCGTTCCCACGAAATGCGCCGTCGCGCCGCTCTCCGTTTCCCCGGCGGCTATAACCGCGGCATGCACCTTTATTCCGTAATAATTCCTGCCGCCGTATTTGGGCAGAAGCGAGGGATGGATATTGACTATGCGATAGGGATATTTGTCTATTATGAACTGCGGAAGAATACCGAGATAGCCGGCGAGGATAACGTAATCCACGTCGTACTCTCCGAGCAGACGAAGTATTTCCCTGTCGCGCGCTTCCGCCGACGGAAAGTCCTTTTTGCAGCAAACGTAGTTGGGTATCTTCGCGCTCTCCGCGCGGACCAGCGCATACGCCTCGTGATTGGACGAGATGACGACGGCTATCCTGCCGTTAATCTCTCCCGAAGCGCACGCATCCATAACGGCCTGCATATTCGTCCCGCTTCCGCTGACGAGCAATGCGAGTTTTTTCATGGCACACCTTCCTTTACGGGTTATTTGCCGCCGAGCAGCTTCACTCCGCCGCCCTCTGCGACTCTACCCATAATATATGCGCTTTCCCCCAGTTTAACCGCAGCTTCTTTCACCGATTCCGCCTGCTCCGCGGGCACGGCGAGAACCATGCCTATACCCATATTGAACGTGTTATACAGTTTATCGTCGCCCAGACCGCTTTTTTTCGCAAGCAGTCCGAATATCGGAAGACGGGGGAAAGAACTGATGTCCACTTCCGCGCACAGACCGTCGGGAAGAATGCGGGGTATATTCTCTATGAATCCGCCGCCCGTAATATGCGCGATTCCGCGGACGTCGAACTCGGAAGCGAGCGCGAGCGCGGAGCGCACGTACAGTCTCGTGGGAGTGAGCACGGCTTCTCCCGTCGTCATTCCAAGTTCAGGATCGTATTTTTCCAGTTCTTTTCTGTCTTCTCCGAGCAGTTTGCGCACGAGCGAAAACCCGTTTGAATGAATACCGCTCGACGCAAGCCCCACGAGAACGTCCCCTTTGCGAATGCGTGAACCGTTTATTATTCTGCTCCTGTCGGCAATGCCAACGGAAAATCCCGCGAGATCGTATTCGTCCTCCGGATACATTCCCGGCATTTCCGCAGTCTCTCCTCCCACGAGCGCGCAGCCCACTTCCTTGCATGCCGCGGCAACGCCTTTGACGACGACGGACATCTTTTCGGGATCGAGTTTTCCGCACGCGACGTAGTCGAGGAAAAACAGCGGTCTGGCTCCCTGACAGACTATATCGTTGACGCACATGGCGACGCAGTCGGTGCCTATCGTGTCGTGTTTGTCCAGAATGACGGCATAGCGCAGTTTCGTACCCACGCCGTCCGTTCCGGATACGAGCACCGGCTCCGCGTACCCCTTCGGCAGAGCGTAAAAACCGCCGAACGAGCCGAGCCCGGAGAGTACGTTTTCGTCGTATGTGTCCGCCGCGCTCTTTTTGATGAGGTCGACGAGTCTGTAACCGCGCGTGACGTCAACGCCCGCGGACTTGTAATCCATCATGTGAGCCGCTCCTCCGTCATCTGCCGCCCGTGACGCGGCGCATCATTTCTCTGTAAGCGTCCTCAACGCCGCCCATATCGCGGCGGAAACGATCCTTATCCAGCTTTTCGCCCGTCTTGCTGTCCCAGAAACGGCAGGGGTCCGGAGAGTTCTCGTCGGCAAGAATTATTCTGCCGTCGTATCTGCCGAATTCGAGTTTGAAATCGATGAGATCCACGCCCAGGCTCTTAAAGTACTCCCTGAGCACGTCGTTCACCCTGAACGCCGTCTTCTGAATGAAATCTATCTCCTCTCTCGTCGCAAGACCGAGCGCGAGCGCGTACCAGTCGTTTATCATGGGATCGCCGAGATCGTCGTTCTTGTAGCTGAACTCGAATCCCGTCGAAAGCAGCGGAGTCCCCTCTTTGACGCCGTAACGCTTGGAGAACGAACCTGCGGCAACGTTGCGAACGATGACTTCGAGAGGAACGATCTCCACTTTCTTGACGAGCGTTCTGCGGTCGTCCACTTCTTCTATATAGTGAGTTTCGATGCCGTGCTCTTCGAGCAGACGGAACATCATGTTGCTCATCTTGTTGTTTACGACGCCCTTGCCCGCTATCTGACCTTTTTTGAGTCCGTTGAACGCGGTCGCATCGTCCTTATAGGCAACGAGCACGACTTTTTCGTCGTCCGTCGCAAATACCTTTTTGGCTTTTCCTTCGTAAAGCTGCTTGCCTGTTTCCATTTTTTATCTCTCCTGCGGCGTGTGCCGTCAATCTATTCTCAGTTCTTTCTGAAGCGCGATGTCGTCGTTCACGACCTTCTTCCGCATATCCTCTTTGTATTCAGCAAGTTTTGTTTTAAGCTCGTTATATTTGACGGCGAGTATCTGTACGGCGAGCAGCGCCGCATTGTCCGCGCCGTTGACGGCGACGGTGGCGACCGGTACGCCCTTGGGCATCTGCACCATGGAGAGCAGACTGTCAAGTCCGCCCATGAAACCCGTCGCAACCGGCATCGCAATGACGGGAAGAGTCGTATATCCCGCGAGCACGCCGGCAAGATGCGCCGCTTTACCGGCAACGCCTATGAGCACTTCGAAACCGCGCTCCTCGGCGGTCACCGCGAAATCGTGCGCCTCCATCGGCGAACGGTGTGCGGAGATTATGCGTATCTCGCTCTCGACACCGAACCTGTCGAGCACGGTGACGGCGGGTTTGACCACGTCGTAATCCGATCTCGAACCTATCACTATGGCAACTTTTCCGTATGCGCTCATGTGTTCCTCCGAAAATCTTTTTACCCGTCAAGTATAGCATTTTTTTCGCAGGCAAGTCAAACGAATATAAACACGAACGCAAATTTTACGCCCGCGCGCCCTTTTCCCTCTTGATTTACGCGGCGCAATGTCGTATAATAAAAGAAGGAGGGATATATGACTCTCGCATATTCGCATATCTGCAGCCGCGGAGGACGGCAGCACAATCAGGACAGCGCGGGTTGCCGCGCCGAAGGCGGCAAGGCGTGCTTCGTCGTCTGCGACGGGCTGGGCGCATATCTCGGCAGCGGCATAGCGAGCAGCATATGCGCGCAGTCCGTATGCGACGGATTCATCGACGGCGGAGAGCCGACGCGCGAAAGCGTATCCGCCCTCGCATACGGAGTGCATATGCGCATACTCGGAGAAAAGTCCGCAAACGGACACATAGAGGACGCCTGCACGACGTTTGCCGGGCTGTTCACGGACGGCGTACGCACTCTCATCGCGCACATCGGCGACTCGCGCGTTTACAGATTCCGCGGCGACAGAGTGAGATTCTGCACGGCAGACCATTCCGTCGCGCAGCTGGACGTCGAAAGCGGAAAACTCTCCCGCCGCGACCTGCGCTGGCACCGCGATCAGAACAAACTCACGCGCGTACTCGGCGGTAAACGCTATCTTCCGCCCGACATACGGGAAGTTGAAGAGCCGCTTATCCCCGGCGACGCGTTCCTTCTCTGCACGGACGGTTTCTGGGAATACGTCGGCGAAGAGGACATGGAGCGCGCGCTTTCGCGCGGGGGCTCCTGCGAACGCATCCTCGGAGAAATGGAAAAAGTCCTTCTCGCCGCGGCGCCCGCCGGCAACGACAATTATACAGCCGTGCTCGTGCGCATACTCGGGGAGGACACGGAATGACGGCTTCGACTCTCATCACCTGCCCACACTGCTTTGCTCCCCTCGGCAAAGGAAGAACGTGCCCGTCGTGCAAAAAGCGCGCCGACAGACCGTCCCCGCGCCCCGCACGCACCCTCGCTCCCGGCACGCGGCTGAAAAACAGATACGTGCTCGGCGACGTAATAGGCGAAGGCGGTTTCGGCATAACCTATTTCGCTTTCGATGAAATGAAAAAAGCGCGCGTAGCCGTCAAGGAATACTTCCCGTCGTCGTTTGCCGTCAGGGACGGCAATGCCGTAACCGTGCCGGAAAACCGCCGCGCCCGGCTCTCGTCCGGACGCAAGCGTTTTACGGACGAAGCCAAGAACATGGCGGCGATAAAGGGACTGTCCGGCATACCGTCCGCTCTCGACTATTTCGGAGAAAACGGCACGGCGTATATCGTCATGGAATACATAAGCGGAGAGACGCTCAAAAATCTCGTGTCCCGCAAGGGCAGACTGGGCGAACGCGACGCTCTCCGCCTGCTCTTCCCCGTATTCGCCTCGCTCGCGCTCGTTCACGACGCGGGCATAGTTCACCGCGACGTTTCCGCCGACAACATCATCATAACGACGGACGGCTCGGCAAAGCTCATAGATTTCGGAGCGTCAGTCGCTTCGCCCGCGCAGAGCGGCTCGCAGCTCAAACACGGCTACGCCCCTCCGGAACAATACGAAAAGGGCGCGGAAGTCGACGTCCGCGCGGACGTATACGCTTCCGCCGCGACGCTGTATTACTGCCTGACCGGCTGTCTTCCCCCGGATGCGGCGGACAGAACAAAGGCGGACAGACTGTCATTCCCCGCAAGGATGTCTGCGGGAATCGGAAACGCTCTCGCCCGTGCGCTTGCAACGGACAAAAACGCCCGCTGCCCCGACATGCGCACGTTCATGCGCGAACTCGCCGAAGTTTACGGAGAAAACCCGTAACAGCGAGCATAAAAACAGGCTTACGCGAAAAGCGCGCACGTCCACAGACGTGCGCGCTTTTCATAAAACACGTTTTGCCGTAAACGCCCGACGCGCCTCAGACGTACAGACGCGAATACAGCGCATCCGCGCGCGAGGCAAGCCGTGCGCGCACGGCGAAGTATACGGCGGCAAACGCGGCGGCGAACGCAGCCGTCACGGCAGCCGTACCGCGCATTTCCCATCCGAGCATAAACAGTCCGAGTCCCGAAAACAGCACGACGACGCCGACGGCTATCGAAACGAATATTCCGAGCAGCGTCGGCACGACCGTCGCGGGATTGCCTTTAATGGCATCGCGCGCGGTCACCCAATCCAGACGCGGACGGGAAAGATCGCGCAGCAGGAACGCTTCCGCGAACGCGGGCAAAGCCGCAGCCATCAGCAGAAGCGCGGAAATCACGCAGAGCGGATCGACGACGCCGAACACTGCTCCGCACGCGACCGAAGAGCAGACGACGGACAGAACCGCAGACGCGTATGCGGGAACAAGCGATATTATGCGCTTCGCCGTAAGCTGCGTACGAAAAGGCACGGGTATCGTCTTGCTGTAACAGAACGTGCTCCCTTCGCGCGTTATCGCGGTCAGCGCGGTGAAATTCATTCCGCCGAGCATCATCAGCATGATCATGACAGCCACAGACCACATTATCTGCGCGACAAGAACCGACGCTGCGGGATCCTCTCCGCTTCTGACCCCGCCCATAACGAATATGAGAACGCACATCACGGGCGAAAGCACGACGCCCGTCAGGCACTGAAAAGCAAACGACGGATTGCGCATCAGCATGCGGAACTCCTTGCGCACAAACGCTCCGAGCACGCCGGACATCGTATAATCCTTTCTGACGCGACGCGATGCGGGGGCGTTTTCCGTCTGCCGCAGAACCGTACGTCGGTAAAGCAGCGCGGAAACCGGAAACAGTACCGCCGCCAGCAGAGCGACCGCGCCGATAAATATACAGAGATCGACGGCAGCCGACGCGGCCGGATCGGACAGCAGCCCGTCTCCGAGCGTTCCGAACCGCGCAAGGCAGTACACCGGATAAATCACATACATCCCCCGCCGCACTCCGTCTTTGAGCGCGGATATCGCCGCCCCGACGGCGTCGCCGCCGTCAGACGGAACGGAAACAGCGGGCACTAAGTTCGTTACGACGAGATACGCCGTCACGAACAGCGCGAACAGCACGAGCAGCAATACCGCGGCGACGGCTCCGCGTCTGCGGAAAAAGCCCGCAACGTACACCAGCGGAACGGACACGAGCGCGGCGAGAAGCAGCGCGGCAACGGGAACGAACACGACGGCTATGACCGTCATAACGTAAAACGCCGCCGTCGCCGACGCAGCCACGCCCAACGTGATTGCCGCCGGCAGCACGAACAACCCTCCGACAGCCGCTTCCTGCACATATATGACGGACACTTTCGCCGCCATGACGGCGTTTGAACGCACGGGCAGCGAAGCAAGGAACTCTCCGTCGCGCGAAAAATACAGCGAACTCATGACCGATACTATGCCGAATATCAGCGTAAGCATGAAATCGGCGGCAAGCAGCAGCGCGGTAACTTCGGTCGCAAGCCCGAACTCGTTAATTTTTCCTCCGAATATACCCGCTACGACGGCGACGCATGCGGACATGATTCCGGCAGTGATAAGCATGCCGACAAGCGTGCCCAACGAACGGTCGCGCCCTCCCGCTCCTTTGCGGAACGTCATACGCATGAGCGCGCGCAGAACGATAATATATCCTCTCATCAGACAGCCTCCGCGTTACCCGCAACCGACAGGAATATTTCCTCGAGAGACTCGTCTCCTTTCGCAGCCCGTATCTCGTCGAGATCGCCGGACATGATCAGCCGTCCCCTGTCTATTATGCCTATGCGGTCGCATATCTTCTCCGCCATATCGAGGACGTGAGTGGAGAAAAACACTACGTTGCCTTTATCCGCATGAACGCGCATTATATCCTTGAACTCGCGTACGGACTGCGGATCCAGCCCCACCATCGGTTCGTCGAGAACGAGCACTTCGGGTTCGTGAACGAGCGCGCCCGCAATCGCTATCTTCTGTTTCATGCCGTGGCTGTACGTCCCTATCTGACTGTCGAAAGCTTCCGTCAGCGCGAAACGGGATATGAGTTCATCCGCCCTCCGCCGTCTGTCCTCACGGGAAACGCCGTATACGTCCGCCATGAAGTCCACGAACTCCCTCCCCGTCAGTTTTTCGAACAGCACGCCGCTGTCCGTGACGTAACCGATATGCTTTTTCGCGGCGATAGGGTCGCGCGCCATATCGCTCCCGCACACGGAAATGCCGCCTTCCGAGAGCGAAAGTATGCCCGCAAGCATCTTTATCGTTGTCGTTTTTCCCGCGCCGTTCGGACCGAGAAAACCGAATATCTCGCCTCCGCGCAGCGTCATCGAGAGGCAGTCCACGGCTTTTGCCGCCGCACCCGCATACGTTTTCGACACACGGTCGAATATTACTTCGTTCATAACCGTCTCCTTTGAGTTATCCCGCAGATATTATACCGCTTACCCCCCCCCCGTGTGTCAAGCGGTTTGTGGGGATTGCGTTAATTTTTCCCGACCACGCCGCGATTATACCATACCGCCGCAGTCCGTGTCAAGAATCGGGAGAACGCGCGCCGCGCCAACCCGTGCGGATTGCGCGGAAAATACAGCAATATCGTGTGCGATCCTGTTAAGCCGAAACGGAGAGCATGAAGAATGCCGTAATTTCGCTTGTT
>CASEMM010000159.1 GCA_949289095.1 uncultured Eubacteriales bacterium
GATCGCAGTCAAAAGCGTTATAGCCGTTTTCTTTTTCATGCCGAATTCTCCTCTGAAACAAGAGCATTTTTCATTATAATCCGTTCACAGCTTATTTATAGACGGACAAATCTCGTCCATATTGTACCATTTTAAGCATAACAAGTCAATGATTAGTGCGTAATCACGGAAAATAATGCGTTTGCACATATGCATATCGCATGTGTGCAAGAACGCCTATACTCAAGCAGGTATTGCGTCGCGGGCGGACTGTTTTTCCTAATATATTTCAATATTCGCCAAAATAAACCATAATAAACGGACGGCGGCATGGTAAAATGACGGGAGATATGGCGAGAACATTTGTTGTTACAAGCGGAAAGGGCGGAGTGGGCAAGACCACGCTTACGGCGACTTTGGGCAGGCTCTTTGCGTCCATGGGCGAAAAAACGGTCGCTCTGGACGCCGACCTCGGACTGAACAATCTCGACGTGCTCCTCGGCGCGGCGTCGCGCGTCGTGTATGACGTCGTGGACGTTGCTGAGGGAAGATGCCGCATGAATCAGGCTCTCGTCCGCGATACGGACGAACCCGAACTGTATATTCTGCCGGGGGTGCGCAGCAGCGACAGAACCGCGCTCGGCTCGCAGAGCATGAAAGAACTCGTCGGAAGGCTTTCGCGCAGTTTCGATATAGTGCTGGTGGACTGCCCTGCAGGCATTGAGGCGGGATTCCGCCGTGCCGTTTCGTCGTGCGACGAAGCCATACTCGTCACTACGCCGCACATAAGCAGCGTCCGGGATGCGGAAACGGTGCTCGGACTTCTCAGACAGGGCGGGATCAACCGCGTGTTCACTGTGGTGAACAGGGTGCGCGGCGATCTCGTCATGTCGGGCGAAATGCTTTCGAGGGGAGATATAGAACGGCTGCTCGGCGCCGAAATATACGGAATGATCCCCGAAGACGACGGTATGAATCTGCTCAGCAACGCTTTCGACTACGGAATAGGCGAAGGACACTCCGCCTGCGCGGCTCTTGCGCGCGGTATATTGTCGGGCACGCCGGAAGTGTTCGATCTGACGAAGAAATACCGCGGGCTTTTCGGAGGAATAAAAAGGAGGATGAAGCGAAGACTGTGAACGATCAGACTGCAAACGTGTCGGATAAGCTGAAAAAATATCTTCTTACGGCGAAAGTGCGTTCTCTTGCGTCCCTGCTTTCCGTGCTTAAATCGGATCTCGGCAAATTGCTCGGCGAATATATGGAACTGACGGGAAATATCCGCATTACGGCGGATTTGGACGAGTCGGGCAGCGAAGTGCTGTTTCACGTCGATTTTTCCGCAGACGAAGTGTATGACGCAGGGCGGCTCCTGAGCGACGCCGAGAGCGCAGGATACAGATAAATTCGTACTATGTCAGACATTATATAGCATATATATTAGGGTGAAACGCTGCGAAAGCAAAAATCAGCGATACGGTACGCGTATCTCTGTTTCACCGCTGACGTTTGTGAGCGCCGCGGCTCTCGTTTTTCTCGGTCACGGCGTTGCGCTGCTGTCGTACATTGCCGTGTTGGTGCCGCATGAACTCGCGCACGCATGCGTGGGAGAAAAACTGGGATATGCCGCACGCACTCTGTGCATAATGCCGTACGGTATCGCTCTCGGCGGGGAATACGAATATGTGAAGCCGTCGCATGAGATCGCCGTAGCCGCTGCCGGACCTGCGGTCAATTTTGCGATGTTCCTGTTCCTCGCTGCTCTGTGGTGGATTTTTCCGGTGACATATGCGGCGACGAAAGGCATTGCCGACGCATCGCTGTTTACTGCCGCGATAAACATGCTTCCGGTTTTGCCGATGGACGGAGGAAGAATACTGCGCGGATTGCTGCGCAGGAAATTTCCCGAACGAAAGCAGCGTGTTATGTCACAAACAGTAGGTGTAATTGCCGGAATAGCGGCGATAGCGGGCGCTTTCGCTCTCATGCTGACCGGCGTTAACTTCACATTTGCCACGCTCGGGCTTTTTATCGCCGCGTCTCTTCTGCTTCCCGGACGGGACGTCGGTTACGGGAGATTGTATGCTATGACGAACATGCGCGTAAGGTTGCGGGGCGGTCTGCCGGTAAGAGAATTGATGGTGAGTTCAGACAGTACTGCGGTGCATCTGTTCGGCATGCTCCGTCCCGATGTGTATACGCGCTTCGTTATCTGCGACGAGTTCGGGAAGCCTGTTGCCGTATTGGATGAAGGGCGTCTGGAAGAGGCAATCACGCAATTAAATTGCCCCGAATATGCCATTTCGGTTGCAAAAAACGCAGGGATATGATATAATAATCTCCGTTATGCAGACAAAGAATATGAAGAACATTATTTTAGTCGATAGCGAGAAAATTTATACAACTGTAGGATTAATAGAAAACGGAAAACTCTGCGAGCTTTACAGCGAATCGGCTGAGGAAAGGCAGACATCGGGAAATATATATAAGGGAAGAGTCACCGATGTCGTGGACGGATTGCAGAGCGCTTTCGTGGATATAGGGCTCAATCGTACCGGCTTCTGGTACATAGACGAAACGCTCGATCACAAGTCGGTGCTCGGCGAACAGAACGCTCTTCCTCACAAAATATCCGCCAAAAAAGGCGATTACGTTATGGTGCAGGCGATAAAGGAGGGGACCGATCTCAAAGGTCCGAAGCTCTCTTCCAATATCTCCATACCCGGTCATTTCGTCGTATATCTGCTTAATCTCCCGTTTGTCGGCGTGTCCAATAAGATAACGAATCCGACGATGAGGGACAAGCTCACCGAACTGCTCAGGGACCTTGCGCCCGAGGGCGGCGGCTTTATCGCGCGCACCAACTGCCTGACGGCAACGCGCGAGGAGATAGCCGCCGAGGCGAAATTTCTCATCAAGGCGGGCGAACGCATACAGCAGCGCTGGGAAAATACGGATGGCGTTGCTCTCATACATAACGAAGGCAACATACTTTACCGCACTATACGCGACATGCTTACGGATACGACGGAGAGTATAGTTTGCAATAACGAGCACATGGCGGACGACATACGGCAGATGGCGGAGGTGTTCTGTCCGTATTTCAAGGGTACGGTCGAGTATTACGACAAGGAAGAGGATATATACGATTACTACGGCATAGGCGAAGATATGTCCGCGATCTATTCTCCGCGTGCCGGACTGCCGAGCGGCGGTTTTCTGATGATAGAAAAGACGGAAGCGCTGACGGCTATAGACGTCAATACGGGTAAATATCTGGGTACGGACAACAGGGAAGACACCGTTTACCGCACGAATCTCGAGGCGGTCAAGGAGATCGCGCGGCAGTTGCGTCTGCGGAATATAGGCGGCATAATAGTCGTCGACTTCATAGATATGGCGGATCCCGAACACAAGGTGTCCGTAGTCGAGGCGCTGAAAAACGAACTGTTCTTCGACAGGGTAAAAACGCGCGTCCTCGATATGTCGGGACTCGGACTCGTGGAGATAACGCGCAAGAAAGTGGGCAAGGAGCTCGGCTCGGTCAGCCAGGGAAAGTGTCCGTTCTGCGGCGGCACCGGGTTTCTGCTCGTGGACGCGTATGTGTCCCGCCGCATAAAATACAATCTCAAAAAACTGTTTATGAACCACGACGTGTCCATTGCGCTCATATACGCTCATCCCGTTCTCGCCGAGCACATGATTTCGCACAAGGCGTTTTCGCAGGAGTGTTCGTCCATATGGTCGCACAAGCGCATATACGTCATATCCGACGAAACTCTCGATTTTTCCGGTTTCCGCGTCGTGTCGGGCATGGGCGGAGTTCCGTCAGGAGCGGAATTGCTGACCTGACGGTTTCGTTGCGGCATGCGAAACTCTCCGGTTTTTCCGGAGAGTTTTTTTGTATCAACGAAAACAGGCGGCGCACATTCCGGTGCGCCGCCTTGCGTGGCAAATGACATTTATTTTATCAATACATTCCGCCCATACCGCCGGCGTTACCGCCCTGCGCGGGTTCGGGAGCGGGGATATCGGTTACGATGCTTTCCGTCGTGAGCAGAGTGGCTGCAACGCTCGCGGCGTTCTGCAGCGCGCTTCTCGTGACTTTCGTCGGGTCGATGATACCCTGTTCGACAACGTCGCAATACTCGTTTTTAAGAGCATTGTAGCCGGAGTTTGTCTTATTGCGGGAGGTCAGTATGGTGTTGACGACCACGCCGCCGTCTATGCCCGCATTCACCGCTATCTGACGGATAGGCTCTTCGAGAGCGCGCAGCACTATGGAAGCGCCGGTTCTCTCGTCGCCGTCGAGTTTCTTGACGAGCGCCTTGACTGCGGGTATCGCGGAGAGAAGCGCAACTCCGCCGCCGGGAACGATGCCTTCCTCAACCGCTGCGCGCGTAGCCGCAAGAGCGTCTTCTATGCGGAGCTTCTTCTCTTTCATTTCCACTTCGGTAGCCGCGCCGACGCCGATTACCGCAACTCCGCCGGCGAGTTTTGCGAGTCTTTCGGAGAGTTTCTCCTTGTCGTAATCGCTCGTCGTGGTTTCTATCTGCGACCTTATCATCTTGATGCGGTCCTTTATGAGTTCGGGATCGCCTGCGCCTTCCACTATCGTCGTGTTTTCCTTGCTGACTTTGACCTGCTTTGCGCGGCCGAGCATGTCAAGCTTGGTATCTTTGATTTCGAGGCCGGTCTCTTCGCTGATGACTGTGCCTCCCGTGAGCACGGCTATATCGCGGAGCATTTCCTTTCTTCTGTCGCCGAATCCCGGAGCCTTGACAGCGACGCAGTTGAACGTGCCGCGCAGCTTATTGACGACGAGAGTGGCGAGAGGCTCGCTCTCTATGTCCTCGGCGATTATCATGAGCTTCAGTCCGCTCTGCACGACCTGTTCGAGCAGGGGAAGGAGTTCCTGTATGTTGCTTATCTTCTTATCCGTGATGAGAATTACGGGGTTGTCGAGCACGCACTCCATCTTGTCGGTATCCGTGACCATGTAGCTGGACGCATAGCCGCGATCGAACTGCATGCCTTCGACGACGTTAAGCACGGTGTCCATCGTCTTGGATTCTTCGACGGTGATGACGCCGTCCTTGCCGACCTTCTCGAACGCCTCGGCGATGAGTTTGCCGACCGTTTCGTCGCCTGCGGAAATGCTTGCGACCTGCTGTATGCCCGTCTTGGAATCCACTTCCTTGGATATACTCTTGAGATATCCGACGGCAGCGTCCGTCGCCGCAGCGATGCCCTTCTTGACGATCATCGGGTTCGCGCCCGCAGCTACGTTTTTAAGCCCTTCCTTAATGATCGCCTGCGCGAGCACGCAAGCCGTCGTCGTGCCGTCGCCGGCAACGTCGTTGGTCTTGACCGACACTTCCTTGACGAGCTGTGCGCCGAGGTTCTCGAACGGATCTTCGAGTTCGATTTCCTTTGCGATCGTCACGCCGTCGTTGGTGATGAGGGGAGCGCCGTATTTCTTGTCGAGAACGACGTTTCTGCCCTTGGGACCGAGAGTTATCTTAACGGTGTTCGCAAGAGTATCGACGCCCGCTTCGAGCGCCTTTCTCGCATCTTCTCCGTGTTTAAGCTGTTTAGCCATGATGTTGTTCCTCCTTTATTTATTCCACTACCGCGAGTATATCGCTCTGGCGGAGTATGGTGACTTCCTTTCCGTCGATTTTGAATTCGCTGCCCGCATATTTGGAGCAGAGAACCTTATCTCCGACTTTTACGTTCATGACGACGTCCTTGCCGTCCACGACTCCGCCGGGACCTACTGCCACGACTTTGGCCATCTGCGGCTTTTCCTGATCTTTTGCGAGAAGAACGATGCCGCTCTTCGTCGTTTCTTCGGTGTCGATCTGTTCGACGACCACTCTGTCAAACAAGGGTTTGATTGTCATATATGCCTCCTGTATGTTTTTTCGTTAAGATAGCGGGGCGCATGCCCCGACTGATTTTAATTTTAATATGCCCGCGCGCGTTTGTCAAGCGCGAAAGGGGGTGAGTTTTACGGATTATGCACTCTTCGGTAAATTTTATGCGGATTGCTTGACCGTTTATGCCGTAAATCCGGATATCTTATGCACCCGATGCGATTTCTTATGCAAAATTAAAGGATTTTAAGTAGTTTTGACTTTCTTTGACTTTCAAGGGGTATTATAGTCCTCTTTCAGCCGTATGTCAAGGGTTTGGCATAAATTTTTTGAAAATCGCGCAAAAAATTTTGTCACCCGGGTTGACGGTGGGGAAAAGGTGTGGTATATTTATCGTATGGACAGGAAAGACGACAAAGCGGCGGCGAAAACAGGCGGATTCGACAAGTGGGACAGGCGGTTCATGCAGCTTGCCGAAACGGTGGGTTCGTGGAGCAGCTGCTGGCAGGAGAACAGACATGTCGGCGCGGTCATAGTCAAGGACAAGCGCATAATGACGACGGGTTACAACGGCGCGCCGGAGGGGATAAAGAGCTGTGCAGAAAAGCAGGTGTGCATGCGGCGGCAGCTCAACATACCGAGCGGCATGCGTCACGAGCTTTGTTATGCGGTGCATGCCGAGCAGAACGCGGTGACTCAGGCGGCGCGCATGGGAATAAATATTTCCGGAGCGACGCTGTACTGTACTCATCAGCCCTGTATAATATGTACGAAGATAATAATCAACGCCGGAATAAAGCGGGTGGTTTATAAGTACGGATACCCGGACGATTTTGCTCTCGCTCTGTTCGACGAGGCGGGAATACGGCTGGATATGATGGGCGAAGACGACTGACGACGGAGCGGAGCGTGCGTACAATAACGCGCTCCGCCGATTTTTTTACGGCAGGCGCATGACGCGTCGGGGAGAAAACGTATGAGAGTAAAAATCGTTCGACGGATTGCGGCGGTCATCGTCTGCATATTGCTTGCCGCGTTATCGGTTGCGTTTGCGGCGTGTTCGGGGGACGAAACGTCCGATACGCAGGTTCCCGCGCAGTCCGGGCAGCAGGACGACGGGCAGGAGAGCGTTTATTACGAATGCGTGTTTGTGGACGGGGTCACGGACGAAGAAATAACTTCCGTGTCCGTTTCCGCGGGAGGCGGAGCGGATGCGCCCGAAGCTCCCGTCCACGAGCATTATTCCTTTTCGGGCTGGTACTGCGACGGCAAACGCGTGACGTTTCCGTTCGTGCCGTCCGAAAACTGCGCCGTCGTCGCAGAGTACGAAATACTCGTATATTCGTATGAATTCATTGCGGACGATGAAACGGTGTCATACGGCAAAGCCGATGCACTGACGGAAATAACGGCTCCCGAACCGCCCGAACGCGACCATGCGGATTTCGTCGGCTGGACGATCGGCGGAGAGATCGCGGAGTTTCCTTATGTCCTTACGGGCGATGCGGAATTTACGGCGTCGTATACGAACAGGATATACGAATACTCGTTCGTGTCATGCGAAAATGTCGTGGCAAGCGGCAGCGCGGATGCGTTGACGGAGATAGAAGCGCCGACGGCGGAACGCGAACATTACGAGTTTGTCGGTTGGGCGACGGACGATAAAATCGCTGAATTTCCGTTCGAACTTGTCGGAGACGTGACGTTTACCGCGGTATTCGAGCCGATCACCTACAAAATTACATATGACCTTGGCGGCGGATACAACTATCCTTACAATCCGGACGAATACGACGTGACGCAAAACGTCATAGTTCTCGGCAATCCGACTGCGCTTTGCCGCGAGTTTCTCTTCTGGACGGTGAACGGCGATAAAACAGAGAACGGCGTTCTTCCGGCGTCAGGAGGAGATCTGACGGTGTGCGCGGTGTGGAACGAACCGAAACACACTTTCGGAAACGATCACGTCTGTTCGGTGTGCGGTCACGCCGCCGACAGGACGCACGTGTACCGCGGTTCGCACGTATGCTCCGTATGCGGGTATGAAGAGGCGGATCACGAGTATGACGGCGGGGTATGCGTGATGTGCGGTTACGTGTGCGCGCACGAAGATTACGGAGAAGATCACCGCTGTGCGGAATGCGGAGAAGAAGCGTCCGTAAGCGGACACGCATATGACGAGAGACATGTCTGCACGATATGCGGTCACGAGTCTGACGAAAAAGAACACGTATGGGGAAGCGGCGGCGTCTGCGTAGTATGCGGGAAGGGACATTCGCCGCATGTCTGGAACGATAAACACGTATGCGCGGAATGCGGCGCATATTACGGCAGCGCGGAACACGAATTCGAAAACGGCGAGTGCGTCGTGTGCGGGTTGCACGCGGCATGGGACGGCAGCGTTGCGGACGGATTCTCTTCGGGCAGCGGCAGCGCGGAAGATCCGTATCTGATAAGCGATGCGTCCGAACTGGCGTATCTTGCCGTACTCGTGAACGGCGGAAACAACTGTGCGGGAGAGTATTTCGAACTTATCGCGGATATAAGACTGGGCGGCAGGGAATGGACCCCGATAGGTTACGGGTGGCATACGTCCGAAGGCGGCAATGCGTCGCATGCGTTTGCCGGCAGTTTCGACGGCGGAGGGCATACCGTTTACGGAATGAGCATAACGGAAATCGATGTGCGTTACGACAGCACGACGAGAAAATCGTATGCCTGCGCGGGATTGTTCGGCGCGGTTTG
>CASEMM010000160.1 GCA_949289095.1 uncultured Eubacteriales bacterium
TGCGGAATCGGCTTGTTCGTTCGGGCAGCCGCATATATCCGTGCGGCGATCGTTACCTGGTTTTTATGATATAGACGTTGCCGTTGTTTTCGTATTCGGTTTCGTCTCCGCGCGGCTGTTTGTCCGGTTTGCGCTCGTCGCGGTCGCGGGCAGGCGCGGAAGCGAATGTCGCTCTGACGGAAGCGCGGTAAACTACTTTGCCGGTTTCGCTGCATCCGTCCGCATAGCAATACGATTCTTCGGCTTTGACGAGTCGGCCTCCGCCGAGTTTTTTTGCCGCGTTTACGGCGTTTTCGAGAGCGCGATCGATCGCTTCGGCACGCCCCGCGCCGTCCGATTCGGAATATTCGCAGGCGCTTACGTTTTCCGCTCCGGCATTAACAAGCGCGGTTCTGGCTGCGTCTGCGTCCGCTATATCCGTAAGCGTGAATTTGTAATACGCATACGCGCGGTTTCCTGCGCCTCCGCATGTCGAAAGACTGCGCAGATACGCGCTTCCGTACGGCGCAAACGCTTCCGTTATCGCAGCCGCTTTCGTTCTGCAGCGTTCTTCCGCGTCTGCCGCACTGTCCGAAACAGCGCTTACGCCCGCATAAAACGCGCCTCTGTCCGCATCCGCGATATATTCGCCCTCTCCGGTAACTATGAGCAAAGGCAGTCTGCGACCGTCTTCCTTGTTTTCATCCGACGGTTGCGCTTCATGCGTAACCGCCGCACTCGTCTGCGCGCATATCGCCGGGTCGGTCCTGTCCGCAGACAGAGCGGACGGGACAAGCGCCGCGCATGCCGCGGCGGCGATAGCGATAGCCGCCGCAAATGTTGCCGTTAATGCTGCTTTTTTCATATTGTTCTCCTTCTGCGGAAAGTATGGTACGCCGACAGGAAAAATATGTAAATTAATTTTGCATGTATAACGCGAACGGCTTTTTCGGACGTTAAAATCGCAAAAAGCAAAATAGTGTTATGTTTCGATTTTTTCGTGCTATCCGTACGGCTTTTCCGCGCTTGCAGTGTTTTAACGGATATAGTATAATATAAATACCGTAAGAGCGATGATCTCTGCGGAAAAACAAGGGAGGTTCCAGATCATGAAAAAGACAGTCAAAGGCAAGATCTACGATACGGAAAATATGAAGGCTGTGGCGAAGAAGACGAGCGGTTGGTTCGGCGACGAGGCGGGATACGAAGAGGTTCTGTTCGAAGCCGAAGACGGCGCGATGTTCCTCTACGGTAAGGGCGGCGCAGCGTCCCCGTACCCGAAAGAGAAACTCACGTCTCTTTCCGCAAAGAAAGCCGACGCGTGGAAGAAAGAGAACGCCTGACGCGTTCTTTCGGGAGCTCTCCGCTTTTATGTGCGGAGAGTTTTTCTGTTCTCTGTGCCGAGGGATACCGTATTCGCGTCGCGCCGTAATGCAACGACAATGCCGTACACGGTATGTAATAATCCGTGGCTTTGCCGTCCGAATACCGTGCGGACGCTTGCTTTTTTGCCCGGGACGGCGTATAATAAAAGGACAAAAGGAGGGCATATCAATGCTTGATAAGAATGTGGCTGATCTGCTTAACGAGCAGGTAAACAAGGAATTTTATTCGGCGTATCTCTATATGGACTTTGCAAACTACTATGCGGACGAGGGGCTCGACGGTTTCCGCAACTGGTATGAAGTGCAGGCGAAAGAGGAGCGCGATCATGCGATCATGATTCGTGCGTATCTCATAGACAACGGCGTGAGAGTTAAGTTCGACAAGATAGCCAAGCCGGACGTTAAGCTCAAAGAATTTATCGATCCTCTCGAAGCGGGTCTCGAACACGAACGCTATGTGACTTCGCTCATAACGAACATATACAACGCGGCGTCTGATGCCAAGGACTACAAGACCATGCAGTTCCTCGATTGGTTTGTCAAGGAGCAGGGCGAAGAGGAAAAGAACGCCGAGGAACTCATCAAGAAGATGAAGCTGTTCGGCGGAGATGCGAAAGGTCTTTATATGCTCAATCAGGAGCTTGCGGCGCGCACTTACGTCCCGTCGACCAACCTTCCCGCAAACGCATAACGCATAGTTTGGCACGGATTTATGCGAGAATGTGATTCGCGGAGCGCCGTTTCAAAAAAACGGCGCTCCGCGAAATTTTTTCCCGAAAACCGCGGTCGGATGAGTACCGTAAAAGCAGGCGGTCGGCTGCGGTTTTCCGTATGACGCAGCGAGGGTTTTTGAGACGCGGAATTTTCCGTTCCGGATTTGAGGCGCTCGTTATTTATCTCCGTAGATGTCGCCGTTGACCGGCGGAACGTCACGTCCGACGAGTTGTCGAGCGAGATACCTTGGAAATCTGCAAGCCCGATGCACGGCTCTGCCGACGGCGCGTGTTTACCTCTTTCGATATAGCTGATTTTCTGCTGCGATATGCCGGTCGCTTTTGCGATATCCGTCTGCGTATATCCGTTCGCTTTGCGGCGATACTTTAATTTTTCCCGATCGTACATAACGATATTATTTTACAAAAAAGTTTGTGTACTTTGTCGTTTACAAATATTTTTGTTACATAATCAATATACGCTTTTCCGAACGAATATAAATTTCCGCATATTGTAAAAATTTTCGGGACATTTACGGGAACGGGGAAGGCGCGTGCGGGTTTACATGCAGGCGTCGGGCAGTTATCGGATCGCCCGCGATTGCCGTTCAGCAACGTCACATATCTCTGCCGACGAGGATATCGAGCGTAACGTCGAGATAGTCCGCGAGTTCCGCAAGCGATGCGATATTCGGATCCGCTCCGCGCTTCCAGTCGACGAGGTGCGATGATTTGATGCGCGTTTCCGTGTTTATTTTGTTGCGGGAAACGCCTTTTTCTTCGAGCAGCCGTTTCAGGTGTTTATAGAATTCGGGCCGGCTTTTCGGCATGAAATCCATGTATTCGTCGCTGCGTCCTGTCAGAAAGTCGAGCGAGCATCCGAAAAAATCCGCCAGTAAAACGGCGTTATGCAGCCGCATCAGTTTCGTGCCTTTCTTCCAGCGGCGCACGGTAGTTGCGTTGACTCCGACGGCTTCAGCGAGTTCGTTGGAATTAATGCCTTTTTCCGCGAGCATTTCCGAAAGTCTTTCGCCGATTTTTATCTGTCTTTCCATGCCTATATTATAGTAGGAAAGTGCCCGAAATACTTGACGCGGGCATATTCCTACGGGTATAATATATGCGGGAATGGTACGGTATATGGTTTATTTTCCGGATAAAGATGAAAAACGGGAAGACACGTATTCCCGTAAGTGCGGTTTTTGCCGGTATTATGCTGAATTCAGCGAAGGTTCGGGACTGACGTGCGGGGAATGCGGCATATGTACGCTTTGCGGGCTGACGGTGTTTCACAGCGGGCAGTTTTGCGAGCATTGGAAACGTGCGGCGCGCGATTATCCGAAAAGAAGCATGTTTCTGCGTATATAGATAAAGCCGCGTAACTGAGCGTACCCGTAAAATCGTTTATATCCCGAAAAATACAACCGCTCCGAAAGCATTGACATTTCGGAGCGGCAGCGTCTTATGTATGATCCTGAGACGTGTTGTTGACGGTCGTCTGTGCGCGTGTGCCGCGAAGCTGTTCTTTGCTAATGCGCCGCCAGCTTATGAAACCGTAAATATCGTTTGCGAAAAAGGCGGAAAAACATACGACGACTGACAGGTATCCGAGATTCTCCGCTGTTGCAAGCACCCACAGTACTATGAGCACGACGTCGTTGGCGGCGTATGCGAGCGCATAGAGCGCGCTGCGTCTGAACGTCAGGTAGACGGCGAGAAAGCTCGTGGTGACTGAAATCGTACTCGGCACGATATTCGCCGTATCGAACGCGGCGAGAATAAAATAGAATCCCGCCGTAACCGCGCAGGCGGCAACAAACATCAGCAGGATTTCTTTCGCGCGCAGTCTGTTTACGGCGACCTGCGAACGCCTGCCGTCGTAAGGATTGCGCAGCCACGATATGAGGGAGAACACCGCCATGGGCAGAGTCATTCCGAGATACGTTATCATCTCTCCGTAGTATGCGAAAGACAGCGAGATTATGCCGTACATGATACTGAACGCTATCGTCAGCGCCTGTCCGACGGGATTGCCTTTTGCCACGAATATGAGCGCGGTGACGCCGACGAGAGACGCCGCGAACGCAAGTAAATTCGTTCTGTCGAATACGAAAAACGAGATCGTTATTGCCGCGACGGACGCGCTCCACAGCGCGGCTTCCGCGATGCTGAAATAGCCGAATACTTTTTTCATTGAAACCTCCCGAACAAAAAATAAGCACCCGCGTCTGTCGCACGTCTGCTAAGGCCTGACGACGTGCGCGCGAATGCGATTTTCTGCCCGGCGGCAGAGTTGTTCTTTTTACAACGGTACATTTGCCGTCGTTTGTGTCATTATACCACGCCGCGCACCGTCGGTCAAGCGTTTGACCGTTATTTACATTGAGATCCGCGCGCGTTCGCCGATCCGCGCGAACGGTAAAAGATCGGGCGTCCGAAGCAGGGGAAAGGGAAAGCGGACAGACGCGTTATGTGCCCGCTGCCGCATGCGTTCGGCGGGCGGGAAGGCGTACGCAAAGCGCAAAAACACGCAATGCCGTCGGGACGGGGGGAGCCTGATACCTTTGCATGCGCGTAAAACGGCGGATGAGTTATGTTATACCGATTCCGTAATTCGGAAGCCCGACGTTTTGCGTGCTCGGATAAAGTGCGTAAAAAACGTCAATGAGACAAAAACGGTCTTGACAAACGCGGTTTTTTGTGGTAATATATCGTACACACGGGGATGTTCGGTTTCGACGGGTAGCCGAACTCGCGATATAAGCATGCGGAAGGGCAGCGGCTTCCTTAAAACGCGAAAAGCAAATAAATGCTAAAAACAACAACTCCAGAGTAAGCGCACCCGCCTTCGGCGGAGCTCTTGCTTGCGCGGCATAACGTCCGCGCCGTCTGCGCGGGAGGTCACCGACCCGCGTCGGGCGACAACAGGTGAAAACTTTCGCGGCGACGGGCATAACCGCGATCGCATAATGTCCTCGCCTGCGGCAGTTCGTTCGCACTTCTGCCGCAAGCTAAACCCGAAAGCGAAATAAGCATGTAGAAGGTCCCGGGCAACACTATTCGGACAGGGGTTCAACTCCCCTCATCTCCACCAAACGCGACGTATACGCACACTCTGCGTTTATGTCAGAACTAGAAACCGCTTTGTCGGTTTCTTTTTCATTTTCGGGCATTTTGGGGCGTTCCCGCCGTCGTCGCCGTGTCCGTCGGGATAATCGGG